>CAYMGS010000045.1:0-2995 GCA_964390025.1 uncultured Rickettsiales bacterium
GCCACTGGGTGAAGAGGCGGGCAGTCTTGTATTCACCGGCGTGGATGACGATGCGGCCACACTGAGAACCCTGACAGCAATGGGATATAGCGACCCTCCTGCCATCGCCGCTACCATTCGTGACTGGCATAAAGGCCATCGCCGCTGCACGCGCACGCAACGTTCCCGCGAATTACTCACCGAGCTGATGCCGCATCTGCTCCGGGCTCTTGCCAACACCGCCGACCCGGACAGTGCCTTCCGCCGGTTTGACGACTTCATGGAGCGGCTACCTTCAGGCGTACAGCTCTTTTCGCTGTTTCAGGCGAATATCGAGCTGCTACGGCTCGTGGCAGATATTATGGGAAGCGCACCCAAGCTGGGTACGACGCTCAGCAGCAATCCGCATTTGTTATACGCCGTCCTGACCACAGACTTTTTCGGACCGCTACCCGGCGAAGAAGCACTGCAAGCCGATCTGGAAGACGTATTGCGGCAGGCACGTGACACACAGGAAATGCTGGCCATGCTGCATACGTTTAAAAGCGAGCGTCAGTTCCAGTGCGGCGTACAGCTACTCAAACACCTGATTAATACCTATGAAGCCGGGCGGTTTCTCACGCGGCTGGCCGAACTGATTATCGATAAGGTGATGCAGGTCAGTCTAAAATCCTACAAAGCAGAATATGGTACGATTCCGGGTGGCGGGTTTGCATTACTGGCACTGGGTAAACTGGGCGGCAAAGACCTGACCTTTGGCTCGGACGTTGACCTGATGTTTGTCTATGACAGCCCGGATGAGCAGGCTGAATCGGACGGCAAAAAGTCGTATGCAGCCCCGGTCTATTATAATCGGCTGGCACAACGTATCATCGGCATGCTCACTGCGCAGAGTAAGGAAGGGCGGCTTTTTGAGGTGGACACACGTCTGCGGCCCAACGGTGCCTCCGGCCCGCTCGCCGTTAGCCTGAGCACATTTTGCAAATATTACGATGAATCTGCATGGGTGTTCGAGACAATGGCACTGACCCGGGGTCGCATGATCTGGTGTGAAAAGCCACAGATGTGCGGCGCATGCATATCAGCATTACAGGAGGTTTTAAGCCAGTATCATGATGCACAGGAATTGAAGGACGGATTGCGTTATATTCGCGGCAAAATAGCCGAGAGCTTTTCCACCGACCAGATATGGGACATCAAGCATGCCAGCGGCGGGCTGCTGGATTGTGATTTTACAATGCAATATCTGAGTTTACTGCACGGCCCCATGTTAAAGAACCTGTTGCCCACCCCGCCGGAGCAGTTAGCCCCTGCCCTGATTGAAAAAAAACTCGTGGATGAGACACTGCTGGCTGACTTGCTTGCCTACCGTGAGCGGCTGTCTATCCTGCTTTATTATGTCCGGCTCTGCGCCGGTGATGATAAAAATATTGCTGATGCGCCGGCCGGGCTAAAACGCATTCTGGCGACCGTCAGTCAGTGCGATGATTTTGATGCACTTGAGACAATGCTCACGGAAACCCAGCAACAAGTACGGAATATCATGACGGAACTTAAGCTCATTTAGTCTTGCTCCCGCCTGCTTTATTCCCTATATATTTACTCAACTATTTCCCTTACATCAAGGAGCCAGCTATGACCGAAGCCGCACTAAAAAATGATCCTGCCCTGAATATTGGCGACCCCGCGCCAGGCTTTGACCTGCCGACAGAAACCGGAGAGGATATCTCGCTGGCCTCCCTGAAAGGGAAAAATGTGGTGGTGTATTTCTACCCTAAAGACGATACGCCCGGCTGCACGGTGGAAGCGCAGGATTTTCGCGATCATATTGAAGACTTCAAGTCTGCCGATACGGTCGTCATCGGTATTTCCAAAGACTCCGTCAAAAGCCACCAGAAATTCGTGGAGAAACATTGCCTGCCCTTTACGCTGGGTGCGGATGAAGACTGCGCTACCTGTCAGGATTATGGCGCATGGGTGGAAAAGAGCATGTATGGTAAGAAATATATGGGCATTGACCGCTCTACCTTCCTGATCGACAAGGAAGGCATCATCCGGAAGATCTGGCGGAAGGTGAAAGTCAAAGGCCATGTCGCCGAAGTGCTGGAAGCGGCGAAAGCGCTTTAAATCACCCCACCTGCCAGAATTTTTCGTACATATTCCGGTACCACCTGTGTCGCCGGGCCATGATGCATTTCATCGAAGTAATGCGACCCTAACGATGGTTCCAGATTCAGTTCCACGAGATGTGCACGTCTCTGGTAGCGCAATTGCTGCACGAACCCGGCCGCCGGATACACATTACCTGACGTGCCGATGGACAGAAATAAATCGCAACGGCTAAGCGCATCCTCAATTTCCTCCATGAAAAACGGCATCTCGCCAAACCACACGATATGCGGCCGCAGATCACCGACCGGCAGATCGTCTTCCCAGTCCTGCACCGCGCCGCTGTGCACATGCCGCACTTTTTTCAGCTCACCATGCATGTTATAAAAGTGATAGCGATCACCCGGCGTTCGGGCTGCCGCTGCACGTTGGTGAAGATCATCCACGTTTTGCGTCACCAGCACCACCTCGCCTGACCAGTGCTCCGCCAGTTCCGCCAGTGCGTGATGTGCGGCGTTTGGTTCTACATCTTTGAGTTGCCTTCTCCGTTCATTATAAAACGCCTGCACCTTCGCCGGGTCACGCGCAAACCCCTCCGGTGTTGCCACCTCCTCCACGCGATGCCCGCACCACAGCCCGTCTTCCGCGCGGAAGGTCTGCAGGCCTGACTCGGCGGAAATACCTGCGCCGGTCAGAATCACAATCGTACCTTCATCTGCCATGATGCACCCACCTTACGAAGAATTCACTTAACAAGCGCTATGTAATACCGCATAACGGTGCATATGACCATGGAGCATTGCGCAGTATGAAAATTGTTGTGCTAGGGGCTGGCATTGCAGGAATCACGGCAGCCTATCAACTGGCTCGCCGGGGCCATGAGGTCGAGGTGATTGAGCAGACAGCC
>CAYMGS010000045.1:3005-4499 GCA_964390025.1 uncultured Rickettsiales bacterium
GCTTTCCTATACGCATGCCGAGCCATGGGCCAACCCGGACGTATTGCCGAAGATTCCCGGCTGGATGCTGCATCCGGATTCCCCACTGGTCTTCCGCTTGCGCGCCGACCTGGATATGATCCGCTGGGGCATCCGGTTTCTCTCTAACTGCACCGCTTCTAAGGCCCATGCCAACACCAAAGTGATGCTGCGTCTTGGGCTGTATTCCCGCGAACAGTTGCATCATATCATCGAGAATACCGGTATTGAGTTCGGTCACCGCAAGCAGGGAATCCTGCATATTTTCTCAACGGACAAGAAGCTCAAAGGTGCGCTCAAACAGATGGCATACCAGAACAGCCTTGGCGGGAAGGAAGAGGTGCTGAGCCCGCAGGAATGCCTGAAGCATGAACCGGCCTTAGAGCAAAGCACCAAGAAGCTGGTGGGCGGTATTTTCGCTGAGCAGGATGAAAGCGGAGATATTCATGTCTTTACCACGGCACTGGCCAATTATTGCGCGGAAAAACTGGGGGTGAAATTCCACTACAATACCCGCATTGCCTGGCTGAATGTGAAGGATGGAAAAGGCATTTCACTGGATACCAGTAGCGGTAAAATTGAGGGCGATACGTTCGTCATGTGCCTCGGCGCCTACACCCCGCCCTACCTCAAAAAATTCGGCATTCGGGTACCCATCTACCCGATGAAAGGTTACAGCATTACCATTCCCGCATGGGAAGGCGCTCCTACCCTTAGCATTACCGATAGCTGCAAGAAGATCGTCTACAGCCGGCTGGGAGATAAGGTGCGCGCCGCCGGTACTGCGGAATTCGCCGGGTATAATGAACGCATCCGCAAAGTGCGTGTGCTGCCGCTACTAGACAGTATCAAAGAACTTTTCCCCACCGCCAATGTCTCCGAGGCCGGGAAATGGGCCTGCCTGCGCCCGCAAACACCCGACGGCCCGCCCATTGTAGGTACAACGCCGCTGGCCAACGTCTTTATGCATACCGGCCACGGTACGCTGGGCTGGACACAATCCCCCGGCACTTCTGCCCTGCTCGCCGATATTATTGATGGCAAGGAAACAGGCATCCCGATGGAGGGGCTGGAATTGGGAAGGTTTACATGAAACCCGAAGGATTTATTCAGCAGTTTTTCCATGCGCCGAACTCAGATGGTTCGCAGGGCAATCATCGCATTGGTTACCTTGAATGGGGCACGGAGGGGAAGCCGCCACTGATCTGTGTGCATGGCCTGACCCGCAACGCGCATGACTTTGACTATCTCGCCCATGACCTGAAAGAGCATTTCCATATCTTCTCGCTGGATATGGCGGGCCGCGGTTCGTCCGACTGGCTGGAAAACAAACTGGCCTATAATTACGCCACCTACGTGGCAGACTGCCTTGCTTTCATCAAATTTCGCAAGCTGGAGAAGCCGCACTGGATTGGCACCTCGATGGGCGGGATCATCGGCATGATGCTCTGCGCCGCGCAACCGGGTATTTTCACT
>CAYMGS010000045.1:4509-12325 GCA_964390025.1 uncultured Rickettsiales bacterium
TTTTCACTACGCTTACCCTGAATGATGTCGGCTCCGTGGTCGCTCGTGAGGGGCTGGAGCGGATCGGGGGTTATGCCGGTTCGCCACATTTCTTTGAGTCCAAAGAGAAAGCGGAAGCGCATCTGAAAACCATTACCCGCCCCTTTGCGATTACCGACCCGGAGCAATGGCGCTATTTCGCCGACAATAGCATCTGGGAGTTCAAGCCGGGAGAGTTCATCCTCGGTTATGACCCGGAGATTATCTACCCCATCCGTCAGGAAACAGATAATTTTCTCAACACGGTGGATATTGATTTAACCATGTTCTGGGAAGCGGTGGATTGCTCCACTCTGCTGCTACGTGGTGAGCATTCCGATATACTTCGCGCTGACACGGCAGCCCAGATGGCCAATGCCAAAGGCAAAGATGTCACGTTTATTGAGTTTGAGGATGTCGGCCATGCCCCGTCACTGATGGATTTTGAGCAGATCGGCAAAATCTCCAGCTGGATCATGTGGCACAGAAGGTAGTCACCAGTCACTAGCGACGAGAGACTGGAGACTGGTGGCTAATCCTGCTATACTGCCCTCATGACTAAAATATCCAATACCGGCACCGGGGCCCTAACCACAACGTCGCCACGCATTGGCGTAAAGGTTGCCGGCACTCCATCCGCAGAGGAACGTAAAAAGCTCTCACCTCCGCGCAAACGTGGTTTTGGCACCATCCCCAGGCCCGAGGTGCTGGAAAAGCTGATCGCACAGGCTGTGGCGGCGTTGCGTCGCGGCATCTACTGGGATCGCGGTTCTATCATCAATCTCGTTGTCTGATGATGCCAACCTCACCAAAAACACGCGCAGTTGAGGTAAACGTACCGGAAGAAATCCTGCGTTACTTTGAATGTGAAGGGGAAGATTGCGAGTCACGTATCAATAGCCTGCTCAGCGAATATGTGGAGGCCATGATGCAGGAGCGGGACGCGTAAGCTTATTCCACCATGGCCAATCCTTCCTTATTTCCATTTGATAATAGCTATGCGCGCCTGCCAGATTCATTCTATGCGCGCATCTCCCCCGCACCCGTGAAAAACCCTGAACTGATCGCGCTGAACCTGCCATTGGCGGAAGAGCTGGGGCTGAACTTAGCGACTGCTTCCAGTACTGATTTGGCCGCGATATTCTCAGGTAATGTGCTGCCTGAGGGCGCAGAGCCCATTGCGCAGGCATATGCCGGGCATCAGTTCGGTCATTTTGTGCCACAACTCGGTGACGGGCGTGCACTGCTTCTGGGTGAGGTGACAGATACCCACGGTATCCGGCGTGATATTCAACTGAAAGGCTCCGGCCAGACCCCCTTCTCCCGCTCAGGTGACGGGCGCGCTGCCGTGGGGCCGGTGATGCGGGAATATATCGTCAGCGAAGCGATGCATGCGCTTGGCATTCCAACCACCCGTAGTCTGGCCATGGTAGCAACCGGAGAGCCGGTCTACCGGGAAACCGCGTTGCCCGGTGCCATACTGACACGGGTGGCGGCCAGCCATCTGCGTATCGGCACGTTTGAGTTTTTTGCAGCGCGGCGCATGGAACCGGAACTAAAGCAACTGACGGAATACGCGCTTACGCGGCATTACCCGAAGGCTGCCCGGGAGAATCCGGCGATTACCCTCCTGCAGGAAGTAATGACTGCGCAGACCCGCCTTGTTGCCAGATGGCTGGGCGTAGGTTTTATTCACGGGGTGATGAACACCGACAATATGAGTATTTCCGGGGAAACGATTGATTACGGCCCCTGTGCGTTCATGGATCATTATGACTCGGACAAAGTCTTTAGCAGTATTGATCGTCATGGGCGTTATGCCTATTCCAATCAGCCCGTAATTGCGCACTGGAATGTGGTAAAACTTGCAGAAACCCTGCTCCCCCTCATAGATGAGGACACCGAAAGGGCCGTAGAGCTGGCACAGGAAGAACTGGAACGCTTTCCTGCGCTGTTTGCCGATGCGAGCAAGGAGGTGATGGGCGCCAAGCTGGGATTTTCGCGTCAGGCCGAGGGAGATGAGACCCTGATAGAAGACTTCCTGGCGCTTATGGAACAACAGGGGGCTGACTTTACCCGTAGCTTCAGGGCATTGTGTGATGCGGCAGAAAACCCTGAGGCCAACCGCCTGGTGGAGGAGATGAACGAACCGGAACAGGTAAAGCAATGGCTTGTTCGCTGGCGTGCACGGCTGGAGAGCGAACCGGTTTCTTCCCGCGAAATTGCAGATGCCATGCGCCGTGCGAATCCTGCTTACATTCCGCGTAACCATCAGATTGAGCGCGCCATTGCTGCCGCTACGGAGCATCAGGACTTTACGCTAATGCGCACACTACAGGACGTACTTACGGAACCGTATCAGGAGCGGGCAGACTACCCAGAGTACGCAAAAGCACCGCTACCACAAGAGCGCGTGATGCAGACTTTCTGCGGCACGTAAAATGGTGTAAACTCATAGGCATATTCACAACCACTTAGGTACACATGACATTCAACTGGCAAGACCCGCTCGATCTGGAATCCGAACTGACCGAAGAAGAGCGTATGGTGCGTGACACGGCACGCAAGGTCGCCCGCGATATCTTGTTCCCCGGCATCACAGAAGCGCACCGTCATGAGCGCTTTAACCCGGATATTATGCGAGAGCTGGGCAAACACGGGCTGCTCGGCTCGACGATTGAAGGCTATGGCTGTGCGGGTGTCTCCCATGTAGCCTATGGGCTGGTCGCCCGGGAGATTGAATGGGTGGACTCAGGCTACCGCTCCGCACTTTCCGTACAGTCGAGCCTCGTGATGTATCCGATCAGCCAGTATGCGACCGAAGACACCAAAGAGCGCTTGCTGCCAAAACTCGCCACCGGAGAGCTGGTTGGCTGCTTTGGCCTGACCGAGCCGGATCACGGCTCTGACCCCGGCGGCATGCAGACACGGGTAAAACGTACCGACGGTGGATGGCTGCTCTCCGGCTCCAAAACATGGATCACCAATGCCCCGATTGCTGATTTAGCAGTCGTCTGGGCAAAAGATGAAGACGATGTGATACGCGGTTTTATCGTAGAACGCGGCAACGGCATGGAAACCCCCAAAATCGAAGGCAAATGCTCCCTGCGTGCCTCTGAGACCGGTATGCTGATGCTACAGGATGCGTTTGTACCCGATGACAATGTGCTGGATGTGCAGGGCCTTAAGGGGCCGTTCTCCTGCCTGAACAAGGCACGCTACGGCATTGGCTGGGGTGCGCTGGGTGCGGCTGAATTCTGCTATGAAGCGGCACGGAATTATACACTGGAGCGCACGCAGTTCGGCAGACCTCTTGCCGCCAACCAGCTCATTCAGAAAAAACTGGCGGATATGGCCACGGATATTACGCTGGGCCTGCATGCCTGTCTGCGCGTTGGACGAATCATCGATGGAGGGACGCAGGTGCCGGAGATGATTTCCATGATCAAGCGCAATTCAGCCGGTAAAGCACTGGAGATTGCCCGCACCGCACGCGATATGCATGGCGGTAACGGTATTGTGGATGAATATCATGTAATGCGCCATATGATGAATCTGGAGTCCGTTAATACCTATGAAGGCACACATGACATCCACGCGCTGATTCTGGGCCGGGCCATCACTGGCATACAGAGCTTTACGGGAGAGTAACCACATGGCCGTAGAAATTCCTACCCCGAGAATGATAGAGACAGAACCATATACAGATGCCCTTGAAGTTCACAGATGGCATAAACCACCTGAAGGCTGTGATCCAAGACGTGACTTTTTATGTATTACAATTCCTTCGCGGGACACTGTCAGCTCAATTGTTCTTCCGGGGGCTGAAAATAATCAAGATAACACACTTTATGTGCAAGGGCAGGTTCCCTCTCAAACTCGGTTAAGCCTTGATCACCGGGCGATTTATTTTGAAAAACCGCTCCCTGCTGATATCGTGCTGTCAGGCCGCGAAAAAAACGTCATTTCCGCTCCGGGTTTTACCCCGGGTGCTAAAGTTAAGAATGGCGCACTGGTTGTTCTTGGTAAAAGCGGACATACGATGCCAAACGAAAAACACATTGCAACATTGGCTGATTATGGTGTGCCAGTGATCATCGTACCGGAAGAAAAACGCATGGAAGTCTTCACTAGACTGGCCGGTATGATGCCAAACTGGAGAGAGCACGAGCAAAAATACCTGGACAGCCTTACCGATCATGACTTTGACATAATTTCTGGAGAAGACGCAATTAAAGCGTGTGGCACTAACATTAACGAAGTGCTGGCTCGATTGAAGCAAGACGGAATTCTATCTGCCGTATTCCCCAATGGTTTCCAACTGGATCCTTCACTCTTTCCGTCCAGAGAACGCTAGTACAAAAACTCTGTTGCTTTTTGCGTTTTGTAATCACTGGCATACAGAGCTTTACGGGCGGTTCGCAATAAAGTAGTTTCCCCCGCATGAACGAATATCTTACATTTGCGCATAGATTGGCGGATGCCTCCGGCGTAGTGCTAAAACACTATTTCCGTACCCCCGTGGACATCCATCTAAAAGAGGATGAAACACCGGTGACTCTGGCCGACCGGGAGGTGGAGGCTGCTTTGCGCGCAAAGATCGAGGCACGTTATCCACAGCATGGGTTTGTGGGAGAAGAATCCGGTTCACAACGTGCTGATGCCGAGTATGTCTGGGTGATCGACCCTATTGACGGCACCCGTAATTTTATGACCGGTAATCCACTATGCGGCACCCTGATTGCACTTATCCACAATGGTGCTCCCATACTGGGGATCATTGACTGTCCGCTTACCGGTGAACGCTGGGTCGGCTCATCTGATACAGGAGCTTTTCTCAACAACCAGCTAATATCTGTGGATAAAACACCCAAGCCACTGAAAGACTGCAGTTTAAGCACTACATCACCTTATCTGTTCAACGAGCAGACACAAAAAGGATTTGTAGCCTTAGAGCAGCATGTTGCCAACACCACATTCGGTAATGACTGTTATGCCTATGGACTCGTGGCATCCGGACATCTCGATATTGTAGCAGAATCCGGCCTGCAACCGCATGATATAATGGCACTTATTCCAGTGATTGAGGCCTCTGGCGGCATGATAACGGACTGGCAGGGACAGGCCATCACCCTTAGCTCCGGAGAATGCGATGTGCTGGCCGCCACACACCCGGATATGCACCGCGAAGCCCTTAACCTGCTGGAGAACACCGTATGACACAGACACTTCATATTGTTGGCGCAGGACTTGCCGGATCAGAAGCCGCATGGCAGGCCGCAGAGGCAGGTGTCAGCGTCATTATTCACGAAATGCGCCCCGCTACGCCTACGTTTGCCCACCAGACTGGGGATTGCGCTGAGCTGGTATGCTCCAATTCCTTCCGTTCCGACGATCCTAATAATGCGGTCGGCCTGCTGCATGAGGAAATGCGCCGCTGCCACTCTTTAATCATGCGCATGGGCGATCTTCACAAAGTACCGGCAGGCGGAGCACTGGCCGTTGACCGGGACGGGTTTTCCGGAGGGGTCACGGAAGTATTACAAAGACACCCCAATATTTCTTTTGAATACGGCGAGTTATCAGGCTTACCCACGAATGATGACGGGCTGTGGATTATTGCCACCGGCCCACTCACCTCCTCTGCGCTGGCAGATAGCATTCTGCGTGCGACCGGCGAAGAATATCTGGCTTTCTTCGATGCGATCGCTCCGATTGTCAGTCGCGATTCGGTCAATATGGATATATGCTGGTTTCAGTCGCGTTACGACAAAGGGGAAGGTTCCGACTATCTCAATTGCCCCCTTACCCGCGAGCAGTATGATGCATTCATCGATGCATTGCTGAGCGGAGAGAAAACAGAATTTAAGGACTGGGAAAAAAACACGCCGTATTTTGAGGGCTGCCTGCCCATCGAGGTCATGGCCGAACGGGGCCGCGAGACACTACGATATGGCCCGATGAAACCGGTCGGCCTGACGAACCCACACCAGCCAGAAGAAAAACCCTACGCAGTTGTGCAGTTACGGCAGGATAATAAACTTGGCACCCTGTTCAATATGGTCGGCTTCCAGACCAAGCTTAAATATGGCGAACAACAACAGGTATTTCGTATGATTCCGGGGCTGGAAGAGGCAGAATTCGTACGCCTCGGCGGCATCCACCGTAACACGTTTATCAATAGCCCCATGTTACTGGATGCACAGATGCGGCTGAAATCACAGCCAAACCTGCGCTTCGCCGGGCAGCTTACCGGAGTGGAAGGATATGTGGAAAGCGCCGCTATGGGCTTGCTTGCCGGTCGCTTTGCTGCATCAGAACTGGCCGGAGACGCTTACCCGCTGCCTCCGCGCGAGACGGCACTTGGTGCCTTGCTGGCCCATATTACCGGAGATGCGGAGAGCAAAACCTTTCAGCCGATGAATGTAAATTATGGCCTGTTTCCGCCACTTGGCATACGCGCAGGCAAGAAGGAGCGCCAGGCGGCACACAGCGCACGCGCCCTGAATGCATTAGACGGATGGCTTAGCTCAGATTCTTCTACAGATAAAGTAGCGCAAGCGTCGTAACCAGCATGCAGGTCATGCAGCAAAGCCCGAGTGCAAACATGTAGTTATCAAGCTTGTGCGAGTTCAGCTTATGCTGCTCTTCACGAAGTAACATATCGGGACTGCGAACGTTCATCAGTGCCTCCCATTAAAGTGCATACAGACTATCCACAGATAATGAACACTTGTGGATAACGTGCGCGATCATGGTACAGAAAGATTACTATTTGGTTAATGCAATATGGCGCAATACTTTCCACGAAAGCATGGCAGGCATGTGAGAGAAACGCACCGAGAAAGGATTGTAATCAACTGATCTGAAACGTTTAATGCGCGCATCTACAATCGCCAGCATCGCTGCTTCCATAGGGCTTAGACTGACATTTTCCACAGAATTAATATGCCGGGAA
Source organism: uncultured Rickettsiales bacterium (assembly GCA_964390025.1). Classification (GTDB taxonomy): domain Bacteria; phylum Pseudomonadota; class Alphaproteobacteria; order Rickettsiales; family UBA998; genus CAYMGS01. Next base: position 11,486 of record CAYMGS010000045.1, read on the forward strand.
GTGATGTTTTCCACACACGCGCGTATGATACCGCCGATTGCAACCTGATGTTCTTTTTGATGGGCTGCAGAAACCGGTATGCCTTCTGCCTGCAACGTATTAAGCGGCAACCAGAGTTTGCCTCTTGGCAGATCACGCGGGATATACCGCAGAAGCCGCGTAAACCCATATGCGACTGCGATGGACGCATGATACAGGTGATTAACCGCCATGAACGCATAAGCCCGCAATAGCGGCTCCATATGATTCCTGGCCAGCACCTCACCTGCCTGCATATCCGGATACCCCTCTTCTTCTAACAGATATCCACAGGCATCTATCAATTGCTCAAATATATCCACAGGCATATTATGTCTTGGGATTAGTGCAGCAAGCCGCTGAAGTATATGATGAGATTTCGGCCTTTTCCCTGCATATATCTCAGTAAGCGATTCACGCCACCATGCCAGACGCATGGCTCCGGCTAAAGGCTCGTGCGTCACCTGACGAATATGCTCAAGCTCTGCAATAAACGCACAGACAGTCAGCACATCATCCCTGATGGCCCGATCCTGACAGATACCGATAATGTATAGCTCTTTATCCCGGGCCCTCAGTTCCTGCAGCATACGAGCTTTGGCCGCATCGGATGCCACGGAACCTAAGCCGCTTTATGGGTTTCAGATATAGCATCCAGAAAAGCGGGCTCCAGCGCGTTGATTCCCCGGGCTTTTTTAAAGTCCTGCGGGGTACCTACAAACAGCAGCTTGCCATCATGTAGCACCCCGATACGGTCACATATTTCATCGATGTCTGCCAGAATATGCGAGCTAAAAAAGATGCTTCTTCCCTGCTCTTTCA
>CAYMGS010000045.1:12335-13668 GCA_964390025.1 uncultured Rickettsiales bacterium
GCATGATGCGCGCTCTTGGATCCAGACCACTCATCGGCTCATCCAGTATTAGCAGCGGTGTATCTACCATAAACGCGCCAAGAAGCCCCAGTTTTTGTCCCATCCCCTTAGAGTAAGAACCCACCAGCATATCCAGCGCAGACGGCGAAAGATCAAGCAATGCCGCCTCTTCCCTTGCCTGCTCATGATCATAGGGCCGACCGTAAAACGACAGGGAAAGCTCCAGATATTCCCGCCCCTTAAGATAGCGGGAAGGCTGGAATTTTTCTGGTAAATAGGAAAGATTTTGCCGTGAAGCAACATTAGAAGAGGATGCATTAAAGAGATACACCTGCCCTGCATCGGCTTTTAAAAGATCAAGAATAATTTTTACCAGTGTCGTTTTGCCGATGCCATTCAGGCCAATCAGCCCAAAAATCTCATTCGGCTGCAGAGCAAGAGATACACCGTCCAACACGGTTTTCCCGTGAAATGCCTTGCATATCCCCTCTATTTCCAGCGGCACCGCCATACCAATCACCCTCGCCAACGCAACATCATGAAATATAATATTTTTATAGATATTTTTGTGATTATAGACAGTTCTAATCTGAAATACAATAACGCATCCAGCCCATCTGGTTTTTCTATTTTGCTGTTCTTTGCAACCCCATGAGATAGCGTGATACACGCCACATATGTTGCCAAATTAACACAGCGATACACTCCCAAGCACCTGATTTCTCATGCAAATTAATCAATAGATAACGAATCTGTGCTATACTGGCATGATGGAGGATATGGAACACGCGATCAGACCTCAGGAAGGCATGTCTGACGATATGGACGTTGAGGCACAGGCAGCACCTCATTCCCATGCGAATGAGCCCATGCCCCCTGCCTCACACGAGCAGCCACATCCAGCCGTTCCTGATATGCCCGCAGAACCACCGCCGCCCGGCGAGAGCCTCTTCCCGGAGAATGCGGGTAAGACGCAGGATGAATTAGATAACAAAAAGAAAATGCGGATTGGTGAGCGTCTGATCGAGGCGGGCCTTATTTCTGAAGACCAGTTGCAAATCGCGCTTCAGGAACAGAAAACCAGTAAGAAGCTGATCGGCCAGATTCTGGTGGATATGAGCTTCATCACGGAAAGCGCCCTCGCAGAATTTCTGGCTGAGTCGGCGGGCACAAGCCGCTTTGACGCCGCATCCATGATGATCGACCCGCAGGTCATCAACATGATTCCCAAGGATGTGGCGCAACGAAACAAAATCATTCCAGTCTCTTATCAGGACAATGTGTTAGAACTGGCCATGGCTGACATTTACAATGTTGTCGCCATTGATCAGGC
>CAYMGS010000046.1:0-13516 GCA_964390025.1 uncultured Rickettsiales bacterium
TCCTCGATCATCTCTTTCCACTGTGCCACCCATCCGGCGGTACGGGCAATGGCAAACAGCACGGTGAACATCTTGGACGGAATGCCCATCGCGCGGTAGATGATGCCGGAATAGAAATCCACATTGGGGTAGAGTTTGCGCTCTACGAAATACTCGTCTTCCAGCGCAATGCGCTCCAGCTCTACAGCGATCTCCAGCAGCGGCTCATCATTGATGCCCAGCTCATCCAGTACCTCTTTACAGGTCTGGCGCAGTACCTTGGCACGCGGATCGTAGTTTTTATAGACGCGGTGGCCAAAGCCCATCAGGCGGAAGGGGTCATCCTTGTCCTTAGCGCGTGTGATGAATTCAGGGATACGGCTTTTATCGCCAATTTCCTCCAGCATATTAATCACGGCTTCATTTGCACCGCCATGAGCCGGGCCCCACAGAGAGGCGATGCCCGCGCCAATGCAGGCAAAGGGGTTGGCGCCCGACGAACCGGCCAGACGGACGGTTGAGGTGGAAGCATTTTGCTCATGGTCAGCGTGCAGAATCAGGATTTTTTCCATGGCGCTCGCCAGCGTCGGGCTGACTTTATATTTCTCACAAGGCGTGGCGAACATCATGTGGAGGAAATTTTCCGCAAAACCCAGTTCGTTGTCGGGATACATAAAGGGTTGCCCGATCGAGTATTTGTAGCACATGGCTGCCAGTGTCGGCATTTTGGCGATCATGCGATACGCTGCCAGTTCGCGTTCTTCCGGGTTATTGATATCCAGTGAGTCGTGATAGAAGGCAGACAGGGACCCCGCCGCCCCCACCATAATAGCCATCGGGTGTGACATGCGCGGGAAGCCGCGGAACATGAAATGCAGCTGCTCATGGATCATGGTATGCAGGGTGATTTTACGGTCAAACCAGGTTTTCTGGTCGCCATCCGGCAGCTCTCCGTATAGCAGCAGGTGACAGACATCGAGGTAGCTGCAATTTTCTGCCAGTTCATCAATATCATAGCCACGATAGCGCAAAATGCCCTGATCGCCGTCAATATAGGTGATCGAGGATTCGCAGGACGCAGTGGAGAGGAAGCCCGGATCATAAGTGAAATAGCCGGTGTCTTTGTACAATGAGCTGATATCCACGACATCCGGCCCCACTGAGCCTGAATATACCGGTAGCTCAATCTCCTTACCACCCACAATGAGTTTGGCGTTCTCTCCCGTCATGTAAACCTCCTGTCGTCTGATATGCTTCCGCGAACGCGGTATGCTGTGCTGCACCATGATGAGTGTGACGTGCAAAGCTTGATAAACCGTTAAAAAACGTCTGCCTCACTCTGATGCGGAACCATAAGGTATATCTATCCATGTGCCACAAGTACATGGTTTAATTGCGCCGTGCACAAATATGAATGCTATCATTCTGATTAGTAATAATAATTATGTCTTTTGCGTGGTGCATTACTCTACCGGGCGGGTTAGGCACGCATTTCATTAAATCTTCATATTTCTGTGCCGTATACCTGATACACTAAGAGTGTATATATACATGTGAAGGATATCCTCGTGGTTCCCATTACCGAGCTTAATAACGGCGATTTGCAGATTGCCCCCACACACCAGAAGCCGACCGGCTGGAAGGCCTGGCTGGGTGAGAATATGGGCATGGGCATGATGCTTGCTGCCGCCGGGCTTGCTGCCTTTACACTGGCTACCGGTGGGATGGGACTCGCGGCCACGCTTGGTCTGAGTACATTGGGCGGTGCCGCGGCCGTATTGGGCACGGTGGCAACCGGTGGGCTGATTGGCGGCTATTTTGACAAGCAGAAATATGAGCGTCAGGCGGAAGAGGGCGTGACGGTCGAAAAACCAAGTTTCTTCAATCGGGGCATCCTGACCGATGGTCTGCTGAAAGGCGGACTGAACGGGATGGTGCTGGCAGTGGCCGCGATGACGCTGGTTGGTATGTTCACGGGCGGCGGCTTCGGGATTCTTGCCGGGAACATATTGCCCTATGCAATTGCAGGCGGTGCCGCACTGTTCGGAGCGGCGCGCGGCAGCATTTCCCGGAAAGAGAAAATGGATAAAACCTATCAGCAGGTCAAAACAGCGTATTTTATCCAGACCGGACAGGTGGAAAAAGCCCGTGGCCTGATGCAGCAGATCGGTGCACCGGCTATGGCAGCCGGGGTTGGCGTTGGAGCCGGCGCCGGAATTGCCGCTACGGGTAAGGCCAAGGCCACGTCAATCGACCCTACAGCCGCAGCCGGGGCAGCAACCGGCCTGTTTGACCAGCCTGCACAGGCACAGCAATCTGCTGTCGGTGCGTATGACTTTTCCGCACTGGAAAATCATCCGGCACATCAGGCGCGCCGCAGTTTTCTGGAAGCGGAAATGGAACGCCGTGCTGCCATAGAGCAGGGCGCTGACCAGCCAACCCTCCACTAATCCCGCAAAGCGCTTGCAGCGCTCTTTCAAATTCTTATAGTACGTCCCCACAGTTATGCATTGCGTTGGGAGACGGTGCTTCATGAGTAAAAAGATCGAAGATCAGGTCAAAGATGCGGCCCATGTCGTAGAGGAAAAGGCTGAGGATGCGGCGCATGCCGTAGAAGAAAAGCTGGAAAAGGCAGTCAATACACCGGTCTATCCTACGGGTAAGTTCATTCGTCGTTTTCTTCAGATGGAATCCTCCGGCGGCATTTTGCTTATTACTGCAGCCCTGATCGCCATTGTTTTTGCCAATACACCCATGGCCGGGGTGTATCACGCGTTTCTGGAGACCCCTTTTACCTTCTCCTACGGTGAGTTTGGCATCTCCAAACCACTGATTCTGTGGATCAATGACGGGTTGATGGCGATTTTCTTCCTGATGGTCGGCATGGAGATCAAGCGCGAACTGGTAGAAGGCGAGCTTTCCACCGTAGGGCAGGCTGTGCTGCCGTTTTTCGGTGCGGCAGGCGGGATGATTGTCCCAGCGCTGATCTATGTCTATTTTAACTGGGGAAGCGAAGAAACGATGCGTGGCTGGGCGATTCCATCTGCTACCGATATCGCCTTCTCACTGGCAATTTTAGGTCTGTTTGGCTCTCGCGCACCATTGGCGCTTAAGATATTTCTGACAGCAGTGGCGGTGATTGATGACCTTGGCGCCATCGTGATTATTGCCCTGTTTTATACCAGTAAAATCTCGCTGGCGTCGCTGATTATCGCGGGACTGTGTTTTATTGTACTACTGATACTGAACCTGAAGGGTACACGGAAGTTTGCGCCGTTTATCGTGGTCGGTCTGATTATGTGGGTGGCGGTGCTGAAATCCGGGGTGCATGCCACGATTGCCGGGGTAGTGCTGGGCTTTATGATCCCACTCAAAGTGACACTGCCTAACGGCAAATCGATGCTGAAATACATGGAGCACGGGCTGCATTCATGGGTGGCCTATCTGATTCTGCCGTTATTCGCCTTTGCGAACTCCGGGGTGGATTTTTCCGGTATCTCCGTCGATCATCTGAAAGATCCTGTGCCGCTTGGTATTGCGCTGGGTCTGTTTGTTGGGAAACAACTGGGTATTTTCCTGTTTGCTTCCGTACTGATTCTTGCCGGGTTCACGCGCCTGCCGGAGCGATGTACGTGGATGCAGTTCTACGGCGTGTGTATTCTCTGCGGTATTGGCTTCACGATGAGCCTGTTTATTGGCGGTCTGGCATTTAACAGTACCTTCCTTCTGACGGAAACCCGCCTTGGCGTGTTGCTCGGCTCGTTCGCTTCCGGAGTGATGGGGTATATCTGGCTGTCTATCGCGCTGCGCGGTGGAGATGCCTCCCGCCGCACACAGCGCAATATGCGTGAACTAGAAGCTGCATACCCTAAGAAAGAGCAAAGCAGCTAAGCCTGTGATTCCTTGTATGCATGGAATAAGGCTAGCGCCTTATCGTCAGCGCGCGAACGTGGCAGGGACTGGATGGCGGATAATCGGTGCCAGTGGCTATCCATGCCCTGAGACGGGTGTGCAAGATAGCGTACCGAGCCTTTCAGTTTAAAGTGGCTATATGCCTGCTCAATGCCGCCGAGCAGGGGCAGGTCGTCTACGGCATAGTGCTGTCGCTCAAAAGTAAATTCCTTCTGCCTGAGATCATGCTCGGGAAAGCCAAACAGACCGCCCAGAAAGCGGGTGGTGCGAGGTGCCAGATACAGTTTTCCATCAATGTCTTCTGCCACCACAATCGTGCGTTCACGCACGGGCGTGGTTTTTGCCTTTTTAGGGGCGGGAAACTGCTCCGGGGTTTCTTTACCCTTACAGAGCGTGGCCAGAGGGCATGCAGGGCATGCTGGTGTGCGGGGTGTACATATCAGTGCCCCGACATCCATCATCGCCTGATTGTAACTGTGCGGGTCGCTATGGTCGACGAGCTGCGCGGCCAGAGCCCATGTCTCCTTATCACTCAGGCGCTCGCGGGCGGCTAAGCGGTGCAGGATACGTCTGACATTGGCTTCCATCACCGCTACCGGTTGCCGGTAGGCGAAGGCGGCGATGGCATGAGCCGTGTTCCTGCCAATACCCGGCAATGCCAGCAGGCCCTCGATGGTGTTCGGTAAGGCTGGTGCGGTCATCTGTGCAGCTTTGTGCAGATTGCGTGCACGTGTATAGTAACCCAGACCTTCCCACGCTTTCAGTACCTGCTCGAGTGGCGCCTCAGCTAATGCCGTGACGGTAGGAAAGCGTTCCAGAAACGGATGGTAGTAACGCTCCAGCACGGTTGCCACCTGCGTTTGTTGCAGCATTATCTCGCTGACCCAGATGGCGTAAGGGTCATTGGTTATCCGCCAGGGCAGGTCAGTGCGTCCATGACGCTGATACCATTCCATGAGTAGCAGATGTGCATACGAAAGCTGCGAAGTAAGGTCTTGCATGTGCAAAGCTGGACGCGATACCTAAAATTCGTTATAATATTGTTGTAATAAATCATATATTCTTTTTCAGGTATATCGTGAAACATTTTATCAGGCTTATCGCTTTACTTTGCTGCGTTTGTTTTTTTCTGGGAATGACCTCTGCTGCTTTAGCTAAGGGCAGTGTATCCGGGAAGGTCGTGATTCTGGGGGATGATATTCTCAACGGCAAAGGCCTGTTTGAGGAAGAAGATCATTTTGACAGCCAGTTAGAAGATCACATGCGCGATTTGTATCATGCGGACTTTGATGCGGTCACGATTGCACAGGATGGCGGTACGACCATCTCCTCGATCCAGTTGATTCCGCACGTGATGGCAGAAAAGCCTGATCTGGTGATTGTCGCGGTGGGCTATAACGATGCCCTGCATCGTACCAATCCGGATATTGTCTATAATAATCTGGATACGCTGCTAAGAGAGCTGGATCGCGCCGGTGCATTTGTTATGCTGGTGGGCATTGAAGCGCCGCAAACCATTGAGCACAGCTACGCCAGTGCGTTTAACAATGTGTATCCTAAATTAGCACAGCGTTACCGCGTATTATATCATAACGGCTTTATGAAAGGCGTGGAGGGTGACCCGAAGCTGACCCAGGCCAACCGTTACCATCCCAACCGGTTCGGCGTGGCTAAAATCATTGATAATATCAGCCCTGGTCTGCATCAGATGCTTAAGCAGATCAAGCGGATGAAATACTGCACCGAGAACTCGTTTGCCAAGCGCTCGGACTGGTGCAAGAAATACGTATTCCAGAAGTAATCTACCTGAGCTTTTTACTAGGTTTTTTGCGTTGTCAGCGGGTTGCTGAGCCTGTATGGTGGCCTTCCTGCGCAATCATATGAGGCTAAGCATGACCACGACTTCACCTGCATCCACTCCCGCTGTCACTTCTGATTCTGTAACCACCGGCCCCATCGCCGGGTCGCGTAAAATCTATGTCGGGGAGCACCGTGTTCCCCTGCGTGAAATCATGCTGGGAGACGGGGCGGGGGAGCCGAATCTGGCGGTCTATGATACGTCCGGCCCGTATACGGATGAGGCGGCGAGTATTGATATACGCGCAGGCTTGCCGAAGCTGCGTGCTGAATGGATTGCCGCACGCGGTGATGTGGAAGCGTATGCAGGCCGTGAAGTCCAGCCGCAGGATAACGGCTTTAAAGACTGGAACGCGACGCCCATTGAGGCCTTTCCGCAGGTCAACAGCACGCCGCTACGGGCAAAGGCCGGGGCTGCGGTCACTCAGATGGCCTATGCAAAACGCGGGATTGTCACGCCGGAAATGGAATATATTGCCCTGCGTGAAAATGAAGGCCGCATGGAAGCGGCGGAAGCGGCAAAGGGGGGGGAGGATTTCGGTGCCCATCTGCCGCCACTCATTACCCCGGAGTTTGTGCGTGATGAGGTGGCGAAGGGGCGTGCCATCATTCCTGCCAATATCAACCATCCAGAATCCGAGCCGATGATTATCGGGCGGAACTTCAAGGTGAAGATCAATGCCAATATCGGGAACTCGGCGGTCACATCAGATGTATCGCAGGAAGTGGATAAGCTGGTCTGGGCCATCCGCTGGGGTGGTGATACGGTGATGGACTTATCCACAGGCAGAAATATCCACAATATCCGTGAATGGATTGTGCGTAACTCGCCGGTGCCGATTGGAACTGTGCCGATTTATCAGGCGCTTGAGAAGGTAGGCGGCGTGGCCGAAGACCTCACCTGGGAGATTTTCCGCGATACGCTGATTGAGCAGGCGGAGCAGGGGGTCGATTACTTTACCATCCATGCCGGGGTGCGCCTGCCGTTTATCCCGCTGACGGAAAAGCGGGTGACGGGGATTGTCTCGCGTGGCGGGTCGATCCATGCCAAATGGTGCATGGCGCATCACAAGGACAACTTCGCCTATGAGCATTTCGAGGAAATCTGTGAAATTGCCCGTGCCTATGATGTGTCCTTCTCGCTGGGTGACGGGCTGCGCCCCGGCTCCATTGCCGATGCCAATGATGCTGCGCAGTTTGCCGAGCTGAAAACGCTGGGCGAGCTCACAAAGATTGCATGGGAGAAGGATTGTCAGGTGATGATCGAGGGGCCGGGCCATGTGCCCATGCACCTGATCAAGGAAAATATGGAAAAGCAGCTGGAGGCCTGCGATGAAGCGCCGTTCTATACACTTGGCCCGCTGACCACCGATATTGCCCCCGGCTATGACCATATAACCAGCGCCATCGGTGCGGCGATGATCGGCTGGTACGGCACGGCGATGCTGTGTTACGTGACGCCGAAGGAACATCTCGGCCTGCCGGATCGGGATGATGTAAAAGAGGGCGTGATTACCTACAAAATCGCCGCGCATGCCGCTGATCTGGCGAAAGGGCACCCCTCAGCGCAACGGCGCGACGATGCGCTGAGCCGGGCGCGGTTTGACTTCCGCTGGGTGGATCAGTTCAACCTCTCGCTCGACCCTGATCGCGCACGGGAGTTCCACGACCAGACCCTGCCGGCCGAAGGCGCCAAGACCGCGCATTTCTGCTCCATGTGCGGCCCCAAATTCTGTTCGATGAAAATCTCGCAGGAAGTACGGGATTTTGCGAAAGTGAATAACCAGTCCCTCTCCCTGAGGGAGAGGGAGGCGAGCGAAAGCGAGCGGGTGAGGGGTAAGCTGATTGAGAAAGCCAGAGAGCTGCGCAAAAACTCCACGGACGCTGAGCAGTTGATGTGGGGCCTGCTGCGCGACCGCCAGTGTTTGAATCTTAAATTCCGTCGGCAGCATCCTATCGGTCACTATATTGCGGACTTTGTTTGCGTTGAACATAAGCTGGTCATTGAGCTGGACGGTGGGCAACATAATACGAAAGAAGGAATGGATAAGGATACCGTGCGTACACATGCACTTGAGTCAGAAGGATGGCATATATTGCGCTTCTGGAATCATGATGTGCTGCAAAATACGACGGGCGTATGTGAGCGATTGATAGACACCCTCACCCCAACCCTCTCCCTCAAAGAGGGCGAGGGGGTAGAGGCGGCAATGCATGAAATGTCCGAAAAATTCATCGAGAAAGGCTCAGAGATTTATCAGAAGGTGAGTTGAGATGAACGACGTTTTTTTGAGTTGGTCAGGGTCAAGAAGTAAATATATCTCGGAACGTTTTGGTGACTTTCTGCCCAATGTTTTACAGCCTGTGAACACATGGAGTTCTGGTCAAATACCTAAAGGTAGCATGTGGGTAAGCGAAATTTCAGCAAAGCTTAAAGACTCAATAGCAGGCCTTATTTTTGTTACCCCAGAGAACCAATTAGAGCAGTGGCTAAACTTTGAAGCCGGAGCTTTAGCTATCGGGGAGGCATTTGGCAGCAGAAGGGTTTGTCCGGTTTTATATGGATTACAGCCAGCTGATTTGATCCAGCCATTATCTCTCTTTCAGGCCATTGATATTAGTAACAAGAAAGAGGTTCTAGAGTTAGTATTTTCTATCAACAAATCTCTTGGGGATAGAATGGTGGATGAAGATAAAATAAAATCATCTTTCTCAAACCATTGGAGAAAGTTAGCAAATGGTCTTAAGAAGACTCCTGCCTTGGAAGACTTTGGATGTTTGCTTACTATTTATAATGAAAATGGTGAACTCTCTACGGTTAATTTTTCCAATGCTGATGAGAGAACGACAATGCATGAAGCCCTTCATTTGGCAGCAACGCCTCTAGCGTCCCGAATGGCTGGTGGAGAGCAGAATTTTAAGGTTCTTCAAAAGGGTGAAGAATATAAAGTGCTAAATATAAAGAAGAAATCTTGGATGCAATACTCACCAAAAGAAAGCATGGTTAATTTTCTCATTAGGAATAAACTTAGCGAGATATGCTTTGTTCATAATGAATTTGTATACAAACAACTTAGACATGGCGTGCCTCGTAGTGAGGAGGAAGCTGCAACAGTAATTAGCATGATGCTAGATGTAACACGAAAAATGCAGTGAGCGCAGCGAGCATAAAAACCATACTCTGATATGGCAATTTATATTGCTCTATGGTAAGGTAATGCAGTTATGACCTCCGTGCGGTTTGAGTGGGATGGGGCTAAGAATGCTGCCAATATCGAAAAGCATGGTGTTAGTTTTGAAGACGCGCGTGCGGCCTTTGCCGATGTCAATCGAGTCATACAGGAAGATGTTGGCCATAGTGTGCGGGAGACACGTTACTTCTGTTACGGCAAAGTAGATGGTGAAATTCTGACGGTGCGGTTTACCTATCGAGGCAAGACCATCCGGATTTTCGGTGCGGCCTACTGGCGGAAAGGAAAGAAGACGTATGAACAAAAAAACCGATAAAACTTATGAAGACCATCCATGGGATGATAGCCCTGAGACAGGTGATATCGTGACCCTCAAAGGGCTTCCTTCCCCTGAAGAGGTGGCTGCCACCATCAGCGATAGGCGCCGCAAGGTAACCCTGGCGCTTGGCGAGGATACAGTGGAGTTTTTCAAGCAATATGCAGAGGAATACGGCGTGCCGTACCAAAAAATGATTCGCAATGTCCTTGATGCCTATTGTAAACAGCATCAGTAGCAGCTTCTTGTTGGCAGAAGGTAAGTTAGATGCAGATCGAAGCGCTTAACCCTGTGTTCCCCTGTAAGGATGTCAAAGCATCTTTGGCGTATTACAAAGATATGCTGGGCTTTGCCGGTGAGTTTGAATGGGAAGAAGAGGGGGTGCTAAGCTACGCCATCATTAATCTGGGCGAGCAGTCTTTGCACCTGACACAGACGGATAAAGAGACTACACCATCCATTGCTTACGTGTTTTGTGCACCTGTGGATAAACTGTATGAGCAGATGAAAGCTGCGGGTGCGATTATCCGCTCTGAGCTTCAGGAATATCCGTGGAAGATGCGCGAGTTTGAAGTGGCAGACCCGGACGGTAACCGGCTCATTTTCGGTGAAGGCATAGAATAGACTGGAGGAGATATGAAACAGCCTGTAATGGATACGATTGACAGCCCGACCCTGTTTGTACTGAATGTGCTGATGGCACTCATTCTGGCCGTGAATTTCTGGGGTACTTCCGTGCTGATTATTTTTGGTCTGGTTGGTACGGCACTGATGTTATCTCTTCTTGTCCTCAGCTTTGCCGATGGTGCATTTGGCGTGTTCAGCTGATATGTAGATATCCATGGAACCGCAAACCTCCAACACGGGGCAAACACCCCGCTCATCCTCCCAGCCAAACCCGGTGCCAAAGCGCAATGTGCTGGGATTTAAGACGATGCGTGGGGCGTTGCTGTTTTTCGGGATGTTTGCCGCATTCGGGCTGGGGTTGATGTATCTGACCTGGTATCTGGCTGATGAAAGCCTGCATTACGCTGAATACGGTATCCGTGCCGCCGGGGTGGTAACGGGTCTGGAGCGCCGCTCCGACAGTGATGGCACGACCTATTATCCAGAAGTGCGTTTTACCACAGATGAAGGCGATGTGATCGAGTTTGTCGGTAATACCGGGGCCAGCCCGCCTGCCTTTGATGTGGATGAGGCGGTGGAGATTCTCTATCTGCCTGAGAACCCTTATGACGCGCGTATTGACGCTTTCTTTTCCATGTGGGGCGGCGCGCTGATCTGCGGGGTGCTGGGCGGTATTTTTGCAAGTATTGGACTGGGCTTTATGGGCGCTGCTGTTCGTAGTCGCCGCAGAGAAGTATGGCTACGCCAGCACGGGCATCGCATGGCAGTGGACATCTCGCATGTGAACGAGCCGGAAGGGAAGCGGCGCTATTACACCATTCATGCGCAGTGGCATAACCCGCGTGATGGCAAGATGTATCTCTTTAAGAGTGCTCCGTTGTATTTTGACCCGAAGGGAGTATCTGGGTGAAACGATTGATGTGATTATCGACCCGGCGCATCCGAATCACTATTGGGTAGATACCGGGTTTTTGCCGGAAGTGGCATAGTAATCTTATTGCCCTGCTCCGGTCTCCTGACCTCCGCAATGGCTGTTCGCTCCGCTCACGGCTCAGGGCTGCGTCGGCCTGCTGGCCTCCTTTCATGATCTCTGCTATACCATCGTAATGAACCAACCTACCTTTCTCTCTAAGCCGTTAGAAATGATGACACCCGAGGAGTGGGAGTCGATCTGCGATGGCTGTGGACTCTGCTGCCAGATCCGGGTGGAGGATGTGGATAGCGGCGAGATGGCGCTTTCTAACGTGGCCTGTCGTTATCTCAACTTATCCACACATCGCTGTAGCGATTATACTAACCGGAAAGCCAATGTACCGGACTGCGTGAAGGTGACACCTCGCAATATCCACAGCCTGACATGGCTGCCCGTGACCTGTGGATATCGTCTGGTGGCGGCAGGTGAACCGTTGCTGGACTGGCATCACCTGATTTGCGGAGACCCGGCACGGGTGCATGATGAGGAAGAAGGAGTGTCCATGATGGGCTGCCTGCTCAGCGAAGAAGAGGCGGAGTGGGAGTAAATCAACGCCCTCTGGGAGGAGCATCGGGTCCAGTAGCAGGTGTCGAAGCCGGACAATACACGGGCGGTGCTTCACGCACAGTTTCAATGGAGTCCTGTACTATATCAATGCCTTCGCCAATAGCCCCCAACCATCCATCAAGGCCGCCTTTTTCCAGTTTACGTTGCATTGCTTCGACATTTCGTGCTGTTTTACCGACATTGCTGGTGGTGCGGTCTGCGCTGTTTAGCCCTGCGGCCACGCCATCGATATCCACATTCTGTGTCTTCACCGCAAGGCACGCGGCAAAGCTGGCCCGATCATCAGGAGAGATAGAGTATTTCACAGATTCGCCATTCGGGGTCGTAAGTTCAAGGCGGCTTCCGTTATTGCTGAGATCAACAGTAATACCCCGGTCTTCGTTGGCATCAATCCAGCTTAATACCTGTTCCTGACTAACATCTCTGCCAATACGTTGGGTTCTTGCCATGATTAACTCCTTTTTCTTCTTCACCCTATCACAGGTTTATGACAACCCTATGACAAACCGTCAGAAAATTACCTGCAATTTTATCTAAATGCCCCCAATAATTAACAAGCAGTTAATTTAAATATGAGAGACTTAACCTATCGAAACACGACAAAGGAAATACATCATGGCCCGTCTCTTCTCCCGCTTCATCGTTTTAGCTGCACTTGCTGCCTTCATCATGCACTCAGACAGTGCGTTTGCCTCGGAGATCAAGCCGCATCTGGAAAATGCCATGCATGTGCTGGATACCAATGTGCTGCCGATGCTGGAAAATATACTGGGCCGCCTACTCTAACAGCACATATTGTCAGCCTGCTTAAAATCCGTATACTCACCGTATGTTCAAAATGCTGTTTAACCTGCTGTTGCTGGCAGCTGTCGCATATGGGGCGTTCCACGTCTATGTGGAAGTAACCGGCGACCATGAGTTGATGGCGGAGTTTCTCAATGCTAAAGACCAGATGCTGCTTCAGCTGGAAGAAGAGTGGATGCGGCTGAAAGAAGAGTTGCAGCGCCAGAAGGAAGAGCTGGACGATATGAAGCGTTCCGTGGGGCTTTAGCCGCTTGACAAACTATGACCGTTGGGAGAAAAGCATCCCCTTGCCATGCGGGTGTAGTTCAATGGTAGAACGAAAGCTTCCCAAGCTTTAGACGAGGGTTCGATTCCCTTCACCCGCTCCATTCACTCAGGAATACGGGCAATTTGTATCACAAGCCGAAAAAGATAATCCGAAATCCGGCTGTCTGATATCATATTGCAAACACATACCTAACGAGGGTCAGGGTGAAAAGCACCGTCAGCACTATCGCTATGATATTGAGTATGATACCCGCTTTTACCATATGTGCGATACGTATGTGACCACTGGAAAACACGATGGCATTGGGCGGTGTCGACATCGGAAACATGAAGGCACATGATGCTGCTAAAGTAGCAGGTATCGCGAATAGCAATGGGTCCTGACTCAGTTCCAGACTCATTCCGCCTAAAATAGGCAGTAATACAGAAATGAGAGCTACGTTGCTCATCAACTCTGTCATTACCAGCGCAACGAGTGCAACGCCCCCAATTAAAATGATGGTGCCGTATACGGATAGCCCCGATACATGCTCACCTATAATCTGTACAAGACCACTATTGCTCATAGCGGCGGCAATACTGAGTCCGCCACCAAAAAGAAGCAAAATCCCCCATGGTAGTTTTGCCATATCATCCCACACAAGCACACGGCTTTTACCTGTGGGCAGCAGGAATAACAGGATGGCTGCAGCAATCGCAATGCCGGTGTCACTGATCGAAAATGGGAGTGTACGTTTGAACATCCACAAGCTCGCAGTGAGAATAAAGACCATCAGCACCAGTTTCTCCCCATGCGTCATGTTGCCGAGTTTCTTCCATTCTGACGTGATAACTTCATCGGCATGCTGCAAGTGCCCGATTCGATTCGGATAAATGATTTTGGTGAGCATCACCCAGCACGCAATTAACATCACCAGAGCAAAGGGGACGCCTATTTGCATCCATGTCATAAAATCAATCTGAACATTAAACGTCTCCTGCATAAACCCTGCAAAGACGGCATTGGGGGGCGTCCCGATTAAG
>CAYMGS010000047.1:0-13428 GCA_964390025.1 uncultured Rickettsiales bacterium
TGTTAGGCCTGCCGCCAGCGTTCGTTCTGAGCCAGGATCAAACTCTCAAGTTGAGTTTGAATCTGCAGCTAAAAAGCTGCATCTGATTCTAAGAACCACGCACACAATTCACTGTTGATTCATATCCCCGAAGGGAGTCTGAATCGTTAAGTTGCGTATGGTATGTCATACGAGTGAAATGTGTTCGTTAAAAGTTCACACACACCCGTACCTAATATCTCTTCACTTATCTAATAGCAGGTGGCGAATTGCCACCGGTTCCCGTTGAAGGGAGGCTGTATGTACAACGGGATACCGGCATCGTCAAGGCTAAATATGCAACTTTTTTGCGCTCCGGCAAAATTCATCAAACTGTCACACTGAAAAACGCGGAAATACAGTAAGATGGTGTTTATAGCATAATACGCAGATAGGACAGAAAGGCGGAATGTCAACCATGACACAGACACAAAATCAACAGGATACCGGTAGCAGTAACTCCAGATGGCTCGGTCTGATTATGGCCTTAATCGGCGGGGCTATGCTGATGTTCGGCGGCGGTCAGGGCATGGGCGGCGGTATGGGAATGCTTGGGCTTGGGCTGCTGGCGGTGGGGATGATCGGTTTTTTTGCCCCGCAGCTGTTTGACAAGGTAGGCGACCTGTTTTCAGGTCTGAGAGACCGTGCAGGCCGGGAGATTGATAATGTCAGGCAGCGTTTCCTTGGCGATGACCTGACGCAGGATAAGCTGAGAACGCAGAGCGCGCAGCAGGCCAGAATGACGGCAGAAGAGAAGTCGTTCGAGGAATGGGCACTCTCCGATGAAAACTTTAACAAGCTGGGCGAACAGGATAAACGCGACCTGAAGGCATTGCTGGACAAGATGCGTGGAGGCAATGACGGTGAGGCCGTAGAGCTTTCGACCATACAGGAAGACGAGGCGTTTCTCGATGGCCTCCCCCCTGAGCTGAAACAGCAAGCAGAAGAGAGTCTGAGGAGCATTCAGTAGGCGTAATAAGACATTTCGTTGCCTTATCCGTGATTTCTGGATGGGGAAAATATTATAATTTTGAGAGAGGCCTATGAGCGACCCTCAGGAAACCGAAGCATGGAAGGCTCTGCGCCAGACCACACAAGCAAGGATTGCGGATAGTATTGCGCTTCTTGAGGCATGGGATACGTCTGACAGACGTGTCGGGTCATTACCTGAGGAGATCGAAAGTCAAATCCTGCAAAAAGCAGAAGCATGGGCCATAGACCGCATTAATTTTAATGACAGAGAAATCCTGAGAAACGTTACGGATTTTCGCAGAACCAGTCAGGCGCACTGGGATAACGTGACTCCCTCCAGCTTACTGGAGATGACTCATACTCAGCGGCAGGCTTTTGCTGATCGCTCTGTACCAGAGGAGCAGAGAGCAGACTTTTTGTCTGCGCTGGAAGAACTGGATGCTCGTAAAGATTACCTGACGCGCGAATACGCGCATCACGTCACAGAAGGGCGCATTGCGCGTTCTGAGCATCAAACCCGGCAACCATGCCATGCTGGGGGCTCCATATGGGTATGCATCACCGCCGGATGACCATGTGATGGGGGATGCTGCGCTTGAGGCCGCCAGAACGAATGGCATCTCGACTGCAGAGACATACCGAGATTACACTCTGCCATATATCGGGGAGGATCAAAAGAAAGCCCTCATCGAGCATACAGCGCTAGAGCGGGCAAATGAAGAAATGGATGCCCGTGCAGGCCCTGCGTTTCTGGATAAAGGCCTGCCGCTTCCCAGTGAATTATTAGACAAGTCTCCGGCTGATCGTAGTATTCTTCTGGATATGGCCTATGGCGTGGGTAGCGATGCGGGGGCAGATATCCACCAACAGCTGGAAGAGCTTGAAACACAAAGAGACGAACGGCAAGCCGCCCTTTCACATGAAATCGCTGCCGACCTGTTTCCGGCACCTGAAAAAGAACAGGAACACGCTACCGAGAAAGCCCCGGAGCAGGAACCGACGATCCCGCCCCCTACACCCAGGCCAGATCGTCAGGTGGCACAGGAAACAGTACAGGCACCTGCCGAAGAAAGTGTAACCGTGAAGTTCAACATTGACCAGGGCCACTATCTCTCACACGTGGCGGCAAAACTTGGCGTGCCCCGCGGAGAACGGCAGGAATTTTATGATAAAGTAGCTGAGGCGACGGGTAAAAGTGCCGATCAGATGGCGGCCGGTACCTATGAAGTGGCACTTGACCCGGAAGAGCTGGGCATTTCAGCGGGGCAGGTTACGGCATATAATGAACGCACCTCTGATAAAGGTATTGGGTAATTTCAGGGTGACGTTGCAGGGGTCAGCATAACGTTGCGCGCTTCATCCACGGCCATATGCACCTGACCTGCAAGTAATGCTTCAGCATCTTTTCCAAACACTTCATAGCGCCAGCCTTTCATGTAGGGAATGTGTGGCTCCCCCAGCAGGAGCAGGTTCAGCTCGTCTGCGGAGGCCACCAGCCTGGGGGCGACGTTATGCTCCTGACATTTCAGTTTCAGCAACACTTTCAGCAGATCTTTGCTGCCGTCAAGTTCACTCGGTAATTGTTTGCGCTGAGGCACGCGAGGACATTGATTGGTGGGCAACGTATTGGCTCCTTCAATCAGGAGCAGGAGAAGTGACAGGTCGAGTTTGTTCAGGTGCTTCTTAATCATCCGTACGCGCCGGAGTGCCTGCTCGGTAATCGGGTTGGTCTGGGCGATCTCCTGCAATGCATCATCATTGATAATCCAGCCGCGAGGCTTGTTCTGACGAATCGCTTCTTCTTCCCGCCACTGGGCTAATGCTCTCAGTCGTGCCAGATAACGCGGGCGGCGCTCGCGGATTTTCATCTTCAGCCAGGCATCTTCCGGGTGAGTGACGTAGCGGTCCGGGTCACACAAATTGGCCAGTTCTTCTTCGATCCATGCCTGGCGCTTATGGGTTTCGATATGGGTAAGTAATTTGGTGTAGACGTCTCTCAGGTGCGTGACATCGGCGATGGCATAGTCTAACTGTGCGTCTTTCAGGGGGCGGTGTGACCAGTCGGTGAAACGCTGTGATTTATCGATCTGCACGTTACATAACTGATTGACCAGCGATTCATAGCCTACCTGGTCGCCAAAACCGCATACCATGGCAGCGATCTGCGTGTCATAGACGGGGGCGGGCAGATCTCCCATCAGTTGATAGAAAATCTCCAGATCCTGTGATCCGGCATGGAACACCTTGATTGTTGTCTTATGACGCATCAGGGCAAAAAGTGGTTCCAACGAGATACCATCTGCCAGCGGATCGATGGCCATGGCGTCTTCCCCTCCGCCCACCTGAATGAGGCATACCTGTGGGTAATAGGTACGTTCCCGGATAAATTCCGTATCCACGGTAATAAAGGGCTCGCTCATAAGGCGATCGCAAAAAATCGACAGAGCGTTGGTATCAGTAATCACTACGGTCATGCTATCATCATGTTTTATATGCCAGCCTGTTGTAGCGTGAGGTGTATCCGGAGACAATGCCTAACAATGACGGCCTGGCACAGGTCTGATTTAAAGGCTTACGCGTGCCTTATTTGTCTTACTATGCTTCGTTACTGTGTTGAGATGCATCGTTCATCAGCATGCTGATTCTATATTCTTCTCTAGCTGGAATGGGTCCGGCACCATAATGTTTTAACAAAAGCTTCATACAACTTAATACATCGTTGTGCTTAAGATGGCGCTCAAAAACATAAAGAGGAACTTGCGATGTCCGACGCACATGATCTCAGCAGCTACACAAAGTTTTGTGGTTTAGGCGTAACCTCAGAAGGTATGACCCCTTACGGAATACAGGTGCGCTTAATTCAAAGTTCCGTGCCTACACTGGCGCAGATGGCAGGTTTACGGGATGGTGATATTATTCAGGGTATGTGGCGCGGAGATACGTTTATGCCCATACGTGATACTCGCGACTATTTTGGTCTGCTTGGGGGCCTAAAAGATGAAGACATGCCCATGCAGATAGTTCGGGGCGTGCCACTGCCACCCAGTCCATCTGCCGCTCGTTCAAGAGGGCCGACAACGCAACGCTGGGAAGGTGTTCCGGTGCAGACGTTCGATATCACTGCTCGCCGTAATATTGTGTATCCATATTTGCCCCCGGGTGTTACACCGGATGAGCATGCGCTGATTGAATGGCGTTCTCCCGATGAGTTTATAGCGTGTATGGCTGTAGGGAAACTGGAAGTGGATGATGCTGCTGAAACAGAACTAGCTGAGCTTGCGCCGCTTGCGCCTTCTTCTCAGACTAAAGCCCCCATGCGGGAAGTGTGATTTTTTTCTTAATCATCACTTCATCCGGGTCAACGTCTACGGACGTATCACGTGGTAGTTTAACCCTGGCTTTTTCACGTTTGTCATAATCGTATGGCTCCAGCTCGGGGCCGTTTGAGCAGGCGGAGAGAAGAACAGCACAGGATATAAGAAGGAGCGACGGGCGCATTATGAGCCAAAACCTCTTGGAATCTATCTGTGAATCCTTTATATCCGGGCTTTGCACAAGAATAAACAACGGAAATCACTATGACGCATGCGTATCGCACCCATAATTGTAATGACCTGAATGCATCCCATGTGGGACAGACTGTCAAACTGGCCGGGTGGGTGCATCGTACCCGCGACCATGGGCAGCTGGTCTTTCTCGATTTGCGCGACCATTACGGGATTACGCAATGCGTGGCGGAAAGTGACCATGCAGCGTTTGAAACCATTTCGCACCTGAAAAACGAAAGCGTGGTGATCGTGGAAGGCGAAGTGGTCAGGCGTACCGAGGATACGATCAACCCTGACCTGCCGACCGGCCATGTGGAAGTAAAAGTCAGCACGCTGCATATTGAGTCTGTAGCCGACCCGCTGCCACTGCAGGTGAATGCCGAGCGCGAACAGCCGGAAGAAACACGCCTGACCTATCGTTTTCTTGATTTGCGCCGTGAGAAACTGCATCGCAATATCGTGCTGCGTTCGGAAGTGATTGCTGCCCTGCGCCGCAAGATGACCGAGCGCGGATTCATGGAGTTTCAAACCCCGATCCTGACGGCGTCTTCACCGGAAGGTGCGCGGGACTATCTGGTGCCCTCACGCGTGCATCCGGGTAAGTTTTATGCCCTGCCGCAGGCACCGCAACAGTTCAAGCAACTCCTGATGGTCTCCGGGTTCGATAAATATTTCCAGATCGCCCCCTGCTTCCGCGATGAGGACGCCCGGGCCGATCGTTCGCCCGGCGAATTTTATCAGCTCGATATGGAGATGAGCTTCGTGGAGCAGGACGATGTGTTCAATGCCATCGAGCCGGTGCTTTATGAAGTCTTTGAAGAGTTTTCCGAAAAGAAGGTGAGTACGCCGCCGTTTGTACGCATCCCGTATGCCGAGGCGATGCTAAAATATGGCTGCGATAAGCCCGACCTGCGCAACCCGATTGAAATTTGTGATGCCACAGAGGTGTGGCACGGTTCCGGCTTTGGCATCTTTAACAAGGTGATTGAAGGAGGTGGCATTGTCCGTGCCATACCCGCGCCGAAAACTGCCAGCCAGCCGCGCAGCTTCTTCGATAAGATGATCGGCTTTGCACAGGAAAACGGGGCAAAAGGACTGGCCTATATCATCATTGATGAAAACGGTGAAGGGAAGGGGCCGATTGTCAAATTCCTGAGCGCTGAAAAGTTCGCCGAGTTGAAAGAGACCGCCGGGCTTGCTGCCGGAGATGCCGTATTCTTCTCCTCTGGTAAAGAGGACGAAGCCGCGCAGATTGCCGGGGTGGTGCGCACGGAGCTGGGCCGTCAGCTGGAGCTGATTGATGAGAGCGTGTTTGCCTTCTGCTGGATTGTGGACTTTCCCTATTTTGAGTGGAACCCGGAAGAGAAGAAAATTGAATTCTCGCATAACCCGTTCTCCATGCCGCAGGGTGGGCTGGAGGCACTGGAAGCTGCCGGTGAAGATGCCGAAAAACTGCTGGCGCTCAAAGCCTTTCAGTACGACATTGTCTGCAACGGGATTGAGCTGTCCTCCGGCGCGATTCGGAACCACCAGCCGGAGCTGATGTATAAGGCATTCGAGATATGTGGGTATGGTAAAGAGGTGGTGGATGAGAAATTCGGCGGGATGATCCGCGCCTTCCATTACGGTGCGCCGCCGCACGGTGGGATTGCTCCGGGTGTGGACCGTATCGTGATGCTGCTGGCCGATGAGCCGAATATCCGTGAAGTAATCGCCTTCCCGATGAATCAGCGGGCCGAAGATCTGTTGATGGGTGCTCCGGCGCAGGCGGAAGAGAAGCAACTGCGTGAGCTGAATATTCAGCTTTCCCCATCTGCTAAAAAAGCACTGGCGGAGGATGGTATCCATAAGCCTTCCGAGCCGGACAGCGAACTGGTGGCAGCAAAAGCGGGGTAGGCAAGATATATGGTCATTCCAGCGTACGCTGGAATCTCGCTCAATTCATCTCCGGATTCCTGCTTTCGCAGGAATGACATCTGAAAGGGAAGCCTCTAATGATTGAAACCTTCGCCAATATCGTGGGAATCGCCGGGGTGGGGCTGATTATTCTCGCCTATTTTCTGTTACAGGCCGATAAGCTTAAGGCACATGATCTGGCCTACCCGTTACTGAATCTGGTCGGCGCGCTGATGCATCTCTATTCCCTGTTCTATTTCTGGAACTGGGCGTCAGTGGTCATTGAAATCTTCTGGATCGCCATCAGCCTCTACGGGCTGTGGAAGGCTACATGTTCCAAGGGGTTAAAAAATTAACCACTATGCGCCCTAGTTATGGTAATATCTTTATACCGTAACCGAAAAATGAAATAAATTCTCCTATGGATAGGGCAAGAGAACAATGTGGAAACGCTGTAGATAATATTTTGCGTAAGGTGATTGCGATTGATGTACTGGATATACTCAACGCACCATCAGCCGAAGACCAAACTGTTATGGATGCTGCAGGTGTCACAAGCCTTTACTTAAGAGGTAGTGGGGTTTTTCTAGCATCGAATAATGCCAATCTTGTAAAGCGTAATCCAAGCGATCTTGATTTGGCAACAAGTGGCGGTGACTACTATGATAAGTCAAAAGCTGCAATTGCCGTAAAGGAGGTAATTGAGAAAGCGGCAAGGCAAGCTAGACTGAACTGTCATTACAGAGATAACTCCCAAATTAGTTTTCGGGACCGTTTGGTTAGAAGAAAAATGGGTAAGGAAAGCTTTTCTATAGAATTAGAACCAAACAGAGAACGTCTAGCATATGTTATTAGTCAGTCGGAGAAATATCAATTAACTCAAGATGAGATCGAGGTTTTACAAAACGCCAAAATATCGGAGCCCGTAAAACTTAAATTGGATGTATTATTATATCAACCTCGTCCAGATATGCCCTTGGTGAGCGCATCGGGTGATTCAGAGGTTAGCATTAATTCATACCAGGGGCTTATGTTGAACAACCCCATAACGGAATTAATGGGAAAGATAAACGCAATCAATAATCCCAAACGAGACAATGTTTTAGATATCGTAGATGCTTATAATTTTCTGATTCTGGCTGGTAAGGAGGATGGTATTGCAGAAAAAGATAAAGAGATAATTCAGGAACATTTTTTTGATAGAGATTCAAACTATCGTACACGGCTACGTTTACAAAAACTTGAACAAGGTAAAGTTCACCGAGCTCTTGTTACCAGAGACTATATGCAAATATTACCACCAGAGCAGTTTAATTTCAGTCAGGCGGAACAGGACATTAATTTTTTATCTGATAGGAAAGCTGTTGAACCGATCAAAGTCTCTGATCTTGGCCATATTTATAACACTGTTTATGTAGTAGTTAGTAGCCTTATAGGACATAAAAGCTGGCGGGATGCAGTGGAAGCAGCACCGACTGTATCAAGAACCAGATAAAATTACCCCACCTTCCCGTGGCAATGCTTGAATTTTTTACCTGATCCGCAGGGACAGGATTCATTGCGACCGACGCGGCCCCAGGTGGAAGGGTCAGCGGGGTTGCGCTGCTCGGCGCTAGCGCGGGACTGCACCGTGCCACCGGGTAGCTCCGGCATCTCCTGCGGTTGCAGCGCCGGGTCCTGCCGACCTTCATACATACGCTGCTGCGGCATCTCCGCCAGCGCTTCCGGTGGCATTTCCATCCGCACGACCAGATGCGCCAGCCGCTCGCTCACCAGCTCCCGCAGGTAGTGCAGCATATGCTCGAACAGGGAGAAGGCCTCCTGCTTATATTCATTCAGCGGGTCGCGCTGACCGTAGGCACGCAGGCCAATGCCGCTGCGCAGGTGATCAAGCGAGAGCAGATGATCTTTCCACAGATGATCCAGCGTTTGCAGTAATATGCGCTTACGCGCCGTCTGCATCATCTCGTCGCCGTACTCCTTATCTTTTTCATCCTGTTGCTCCTGCGTGGCTTTCAGCAGGCGCTCCTCGATTTCTTCGTCGGCAATGCCTTCTTCGGCTGCCCAGTCCGCGATGGGAAGCTCCAGCGCAAAGATGCGGTAGGTTTCTTTCTGCAGCCCTTCCGTATCCCACTGGTCGGCGAAGGAACGCGGCGGGATATGCGACTTCACCATATCGGCGATCACGTCACGGCGCATTTCTTCCGTGGCGTCGCTGACATCTTCCATATCCATCAGGTCAATGCGCTGTTCAAAGATTACCTTACGCTGATCGTTCATCACATTATCGAATTTCAGCAGGTTTTTCCGGATGTCATAGTTACGTGCCTCCACCTTGCTCTGGGCACGCTCAATGGCTTTGTTCATCCACGGATGGATGATGGCTTCGCCTTCCTGCAGGCCAAAGCGTTGCAGCATGGTGTCAATACGTTCTGAGCCGAAAATGCGCATCAGGTCATCTTCCAGCGAGAGGAAAAACTTGGAGGCACCGGGGTCACCCTGACGGCCCGAGCGTCCGCGTAACTGGTTGTCGATACGGCGGGACTCATGCCGCTCGGTACCGATTACGTATAGCCCGCCTGCTTCCAGCACGATCTCCTTATCGCGCTCGACCTGTGCTTCGATACGCTCAGCGATAGAAGCGCGCTTTTTCTCGTCATCCGTATTCTTGCACTCTTCCTCAATCAGCATGTCGGCATTGCCGCCGAGTTTGATGTCGGTACCGCGGCCCGCCATGTTGGTGGCGATTGTCACTGCACCCGGCTGACCGGCCTGCGCAATGATGAATGCTTCTTTCTCGTGATGGCGGGCATTGAGGACGTGATGTGGGATTTTTTCTTTCTTGAGCAATTTGGCCAGTGTTTCAGATTTCTCGATGCTGACCGTGCCCACCAGCACCGGCTGTTTGCGCTCATGGCATTCACGGATCAGGGCAGCAAGTGCGGCGTGTTTTTCCGTCATGGTGCGGTAGATCTCATCGTCATAGTCCAGACGGGCTACGGGTACATTGGGTGGAATCTCGATCACTTCCAGACTGTAAATATCAGAGAATTCGGTGGCTTCCGTCATCGCGGTGCCGGTCATGCCGGAGAGCTTGGGATACAGGCGAAAGTAATTCTGGAAGGTGATGGAAGCCAGCGTCTGGTTTTCATTCTGGATCGTTACTTTTTCCTTGGCTTCCAGCGCCTGATGCAGCCCGTCCGAGTAGCGGCGGCCTTCCATCATCCGCCCGGTGAATTCATCAATGATGACCACCTTGTCGTCTTTGACGATATAATCGACATCACGGGTAAACAGCGTGTGGGCTTTGAGTGCCTGATTGACGTGATGCACCAGCGAGACATTGCCGATGTCATACAGGCTGCCGCCTTCCTCCATCAATCCCTCTTTCGCGAGCAGGTCTTCCATCACGGCAATCCCGTCATCATTCAGGGTTGCTGCCTTAGCTTTTTCATCTATCTCGTAATGTTTTTCCGTGAGGTTCGGTATCAGCGTATCGATCTGCGTGTAGAGTTCCGAATTATCTTCGGTGGGGCCGGAGATAATCAGCGGCGTGCGTGCCTCATCGATCAGGATGGAGTCGACTTCATCGACCACGGCGAAATGGAAGGGGCGCTGGACCATCATCTCGCGTGCGTATTTCATATTGTCGCGAAGATAATCAAAGCCATATTCATTATTGGTACCGTAGGTGATGTCACAACCATACGCTTCCTGACGCTCGCCATCATGCAGCTCATTGGTAATCACGCCGACACTCATCCCTAAGAAGCGATAAATCTCGCCCATCCACTCGGCATCCCGTGATGCCAGGTAGTCATTGACGGTGACCACATGTACGCCTTTATAGCTCAGCGCATTGAGATAGACGGGCAGGGTGGCAACCAGCGTTTTACCTTCCCCGGTTTTCATCTCGGAGATTTTACCTTCATGCAGCACCATGCCACCGATCAGCTGCACATCGAAATGCCGCATACCCAGCGTGCGTTTGGAGGCTTCCCGCACGGTGGCGAAGGCCTCAGGCAGCAATGCATCCAGCTTCTCGCCTTGTTTCAGACGTGCACGGAATTCCTCAGTCTTGGCGGTCAGCGCTTCATTGCTTAAGGCTTCAAACTCTTCTTCCAGCGCGTTGATCGCGTTCACACGGGATTGATATTGCCGGATAATGCGGTCGTTGGTGCTGCCAAAGACCTTGCGTGCCAGAGAGCCAAGCATGAATGTTCCTTAATCATAAAAAATAGTTCCGTGTAGAGATAGGGAGGCTGGCGGCGGATGTCAATCGTATGCCTTGCGGCATGGCGGATTCTATGCCATAAGCGACACTTCTCTAACAAAAAGGCATATGATGATGAAACTATCACTTTCCACTTTAATCTCAACAGCTTGCGTTGGTGCGCTTGGGTTTGGACTGGCGTATGGCATTCCCGCTTTCGCGGAAGAAGAAACCACCACCTCCATTACACTGAAAGAAGAGAGCACGCCTGAGACTAACGAGGAGAAGGCACCAGAGCCTGAGGCTGAAGAGGAAAAACCCGCAAAAGAAGCAAAGAAAGAGGGTAAGAAAGACGCCGGGAAAAAAGAAGCGAAGAATAAGGATTATGTGATTCTTGACATTAACGGCGATAAAATTAAATTCTCGACCGTGATGGGTATCTGGAGTGGGCTGTTCCCGGAAGGTTCAGCGCCGGATTTTAGCCGGTTTGATGAGAAGGTGCGCCAGAACGTATTACGCGGAGTCATCAGCGAACACCTGATTTACACACGTGCCAAAGCATCGGGCGTGGAAAATAACCCCAAGGTTCAGGAAACGCTGAATCGTCTGAAGACCAAGCTGGTATCGCAGGTTGAGAAGCGTGTGAATGAAGCGGATGTGCGTGCTGCTTACGAGAAGCGTGTGCGGGATGCTAAAGGTAAGAAAGAGCTGCGTGCCCGTCATATTCTGGTGGATACGGAAGAGGAAGCGGAAGCGCTGATCGCGCAACTGGAAGACGATGCGTCCTTTGAGAAGCTGGC
The DNA here is from genome assembly GCA_964390025.1 of uncultured Rickettsiales bacterium. GTDB lineage: Bacteria > Pseudomonadota > Alphaproteobacteria > Rickettsiales > UBA998 > CAYMGS01. The sequence continues at coordinate 11,448 of CAYMGS010000047.1, forward strand.
GCGCGAGAAATCCGAAGACCGTGCAAGCGCCAAGCGCGGCGGTGATCTTGGGTATTTCGGCAAAGGTGAAATGATTCCTGAATTTACCGAGCGAGTCTTTGACATGGATGTGGGTGACGTATCCGAAGAACCGCTTAAGACCGAGTTCGGCTGGCATGTCATCAAGCTGGAAGACAAACGGGATGTGAAAGTGCGCCCGTATGATGAGGTAAAGGATGGTATCCGCGAAGAACTGAAAGCCAAAGCACTTCAGGACTATGTGCATGATCTGGTCGATAGCGCTAATGTCAAATATTACAGCCGGGACGGTGAAGAGCAGGAATTTACCAAAACACCGGACAGCACTAAAGGCACGCCATGACCGCAACACCCGTATCCGTTACAGCAACGTCCGCTGTCCCTGTCGTTGAAGGGGTACACATATCGACGGCTGCAGCCGGGCTGAAATATAAAGACCGGAACGATGTGCTGGTGATGCGTTTTGATGCAGGTACGCAGGCGGCGGGCGTGTATACACGCTCACTGATGGCAGCAGCACCGGTGGAATGGTGCCGGGGGTGTTCGGATACGCCACGAGCACTGGTGGTGAATGCCGGGAATGCCAATGCCTTTACCGGTAAAGCCGGTGTGGAAGCGGTGGAGGTAACTGCCCGCTATACGGCCCAGATGGTTGGATGTGCGCCGGAGGAGGTGTATATTGCATCCACCGGTGTCATCGGAGAGCCACTAAATCATGAGAAACTGACGCAGGCACTATCCGGCGTGCAGGAGAGTGACTGGGGGCAGGCAGCAGCGGCGATCATGACCACCGATACTTTTGCCAAGACCGCTACACGAAAAGCGATGATCCATGGCACCGAAGTAACGCTGGTGGGTATTGCCAAAGGTTCCGGCATGATTGCGCCGGATATGGCAACCATGCTCAGCTTTGTCGCTACGGATGCTGAGTTGGATGCGTCAGTCCTTTCCACGTTGCTGGGACGCGCAGTGCATAAGAGTTTTAACTGCATCACGGTGGACGGAGATACATCGACCAATGATTGCGTGCTGTTATTTGCTACTGGCAAGGCGGGAAATTATACTGTGGAGGATGCAGGTGATCCGGCGCTGGCCTCGTTTAAAAGCGCGTTATATGAACTCTGTGAAGATCTGGCTACGCAAATTGTGCGGGACGGGGAAGGGGCAACCAAGCTGGTGCGTATTGAGGTGAGCGGTGCAGAAGATGATGAATCTGCCCGGAGAATTGGCCTTGCTATCGGTAATTCGCCACTGGTGAAAACAGCGATTGCCGGTTCCGATCCGAACTGGGGGCGTATCATTGCGGCGATTGGAAAATCCGGTGAATGGGCTGATCGGGATAAGCTGAAACTCACTATTGGTGATGAGGTGGTTACAGAAGATGGAGCACTTCGCTCCGGCTATGTGGAAGCGCATGCCGCTGCGCATATGCAGGGTACAGAGATTACCTTTCAGGTAGATGTGGGTGTGGGTGAAGGGACGGCTACCGTCTGGACATGTGATTTCACTGAGGGGTATATCCACATCAATACGGATTACCGTTCCTGACATGCTATTTGTGGTAGCAGCAGCGCTGGTGGATACGGACGGGCGTACATTACTGGCGCAGCGCCCGGCTCATAAACCTATGGCCGGTCTGTGGGAGTTTCCGGGTGGTAAGGTGGATGCGGATGAATGCCCGGAGGATGCGCTGGTGCGCGAACTTAATGAAGAGCTGGGCATTACCACGTCTGCCGGGTGCCTGTACCCGGTGAGCTTTATCACGCACCCACTGAGTGAGGCGAGTGGGCAACCGGATCAGGAAATGAGTGATTGTGGGGGCTGCAACCCGTTAGCCCCGCCACGTCAGCGTGACCCGGACCAGGAATTGCTACTGTTGCTGTATATCTGCCGTCGTTGGGAGGGTGTGCCGCAATCGCATGAGGGTCAGACGCTGAAGTGGATAAAGCCGGGTGAAATGAAC
>CAYMGS010000048.1:0-8484 GCA_964390025.1 uncultured Rickettsiales bacterium
ATAGGTCATAACCAAATCTATAACATAAGAAAATGTTAATTGGAATGATTATAGAAGTATTCACAGAGGTCAAGGGTATTTGTTGCCCTCCGTCAAAGATCGCTTCATGATAGCGGCGCGTTACTGATAAGGAAGGTGTTCCATGACAGCAGATGCTCTGTTATATCCTCCGCTTGTATGGATACTGGTCGGCCTGACCGGTCTGATCTTTGGCTCTTTTGCCACGCTGGTGAGCCACCGGCTGGTGCATGGCGGTTCGATTATTGCCGGGCGCTCCCGCTGTCCACACTGCCAGACTCCACTCGGGGTACGTGATCTTGCCCCCCTCTTTTCATGGCTGGCGAGCAAAGGCACCTGTCGCTACTGTAAGGCAGGCATTCACTGGCGCTACCCGCTGATTGAGTCGGCAACTGCCTTACTCTTTCTGCTGGTGGTCTGGCAGGCAGGTCTTACACTCTCGGCGGCCACACTCTGCCTGTTTGCTCTGTGCATTGTCATTATGACAGCTGTGGATTTTGAGCATCACATCATTCCTGACGAAACACAGATTGCCATGGCAGCCCTTGGTGGAGTGTTCCATCTCGCAGTGATAGGCACGCCGGTTGCCACACCTCTGGCTGGCCTGCTTGTAGGGCTGTTTAGTGGGTGGGCGTTGCAAAAAGGGTACAAAGCCCTGCGCAAGCGTGACGGGCTCGGCACGGGAGACGTAAAGTTTCTGGCCGTCGCAGGCATCTGGCTTGGCCCGGCAGGCCTTGTGCCACTGATGTTTCTGGGGGGCTTACTGGGCATTGTCACTGCACTAATCTGGCGACTGGCAGGCCGGGGGGAGCGCTTTCCTTTTGGTCCGGCGCTGGGCACAGCCACACTGGTGCTGGTGTTATTTCCCGGTGCAGAAGAGACTTTCTGGGAGCTTCACCGGCACCTATCCTTTGCCGGATAATTTAGTGTTTGAATTGCCCCCGCATTCCGTATAAAAACACATATATAGTAGTTACCTTGCTGTAGCTATAACAAATTGTAGCATGTAATGGCAGTATATTCATAGATATGAAACCCTTGCTGAATAGCACGATTGTCGTTTGTTTCCTGATATTGCTGTCAGCCTGTTCAGATAACTCTGATTATGAGGATTTTGCCAGAACGGATCCGATCGACCGTAAGCTTGGCCTCACCCGTCAGGACTATCGTAATATCGACAATCCCTCTGCTCTGGTGGCCGGAGACCCCGAACTGAAAGTCAGCGCTGAAACCAAAGCGCCGCCTATCCCTGATATAGCCCCGATTCTTGCTGCTCCGCAACCGCCGAAGATCGGTCATGCCAAGCTGGTCTCTCTGACGGTTACGGACGATGTGCCGCTGAAAGACGTGCTGATCGAGCTGGCACGTCTTGCGGACATCGATATTGAGCTGGATGCAGGTATTGAAGGCGGCGTATCGTTCCGCGCCAAAGAACGCCCGTTCAATGAAGTGATTGAGCGTATCGCGGATCTGGCCGGCCTTCGTTACACCATGCGCAATGGCGTATTACGCATCGAGCGAGATGTTCCGTTTATCCGTAACTACTCCATTAATTTCCTGAATGTGGTGCGCAGCAGCGAAAGTGAAGTCTCGATTGCCACGGATGTGCTGGCACTGGCTAATTCAGCCGGAGGTGATAGTGGCGGCGGCGGGGGTGGTGGCAGCAGCTCCGGCCTGCAAACAGGTTCGTCTTCGACCATTACCTCGACCGCAGAAGATGATTTCTGGGAGTCGCTGGGTACTGGCATTACTCAAATCCTCTCATATCAGCCACCGGGGCGTGTTTCCACGATTAACGATGAGAACAGCCTTAGAGCGCTTAGGCGCAGTGGTGGCGGTCAGGAGATTAATGCCGCAGAACAATTTGTCATTAACCGGCAGGCCGGTGTGATTTCCGTCTCTGCTACCCAGCAACAGCATGAGATTGTTGAAAGATTCCTGGCTCGCATGCGGGCTAATGCCGGGGCTCAGGTGCTGATCGAGGCAAAAATCGTGGAAGTCTCTCTGGATGATGAGTTCCGAAGCGGTATCAGCTGGGATGCACTAAAAGGAAACTCGGCGATTGCCGTAACCTACCCCAACGCCTTTGATGCCTCCAATGTGACCACACTGGCGCTGGGTGACGGTAACTTTGGCATTGATCTGGATGCCGCCGTACAGCTGGTAGAAACATTCGGCACCACCCGCACGCTTTCCAGCCCGCGTCTGCACGCAATTAATAACCAGCAGGCGGTACTGACGTTTGCCGAAAATCGTGTGTTCTTCGAGGTGGATGTGGAGCGCGAGGACGACCAGATCGTAGACGGTGTGCTCGTACCAGGTAGCATCAGTGTGACCTCCACCCGTCGCTCCGTTCCCATCGGTATTATTCTGAACATCATGCCCTCGGTCGACCTGAGACGTAACGAAGTTACCCTCGCCGTGCGTCCTACACTGTCGCGGCAGGTGTCTACGGTAATCGACCCCGGCTCTGCCCTCGTCAACCAACTGATACTGGAGGGCGACCCCACGGCAGAAGGCTTTACCAACGAAGTGCCGGTGGTTGAAGTGCGGGAACTGGATTCCATCCTGCGTATTAAGAGTGGTCAGGTCATGGTAATTGGCGGATTGATGGAACAGACCGCCGCTAACGAGGATCAGGGCGTGCCGTTCATCAGTCGCGTCCCATGGTTCGGTAATTTGTTCAAAAGCACGACCAAATCAAGCTCTACCCGTGAACTGGTGATTTTTATCCGCGCAACGGTTGTCAGCAGCCACGGCAATTATCACGAAACGGATCGCATCCTGTATGATACATACACCCGCGATTCCCGTCCTATGAATTTCTAACTGCCATGCGTACGGTTCTGCGCTACGTACTCATCACTGCCATGCGAGACCGGCTCTTTATCGGCATGCTGGCGGCGCTTATTCTGGCCACCGGTATTTCCGCCACACTTGCTGCCACCTCTATGCTGGAAGTTCAGGAAATGACGCTCGCCTTCTCTGCCGCAGCAGCCCGTATTATTCTTATGCTGGGACTGATTGTATTTGTCGCCTTTCATGTGCGACAGGCCTTTGATACCAGAGAAATCGACGTGATGCTATCGCGCCCCATTTCGCGCTCCAAACTTGTCTTCTCACACTGGATGGCGTTTGCCCTGGTGGCGCTGGTGATGACCGTGATTGCTGCCCTTGTGATATGGTTTGTCTCTCCGCTGAGTATGGAAGGCTTCCTCGGCTGGAGTCTTAGCCTGCTACTGGAAGCGTGGCTGGTGGTGGCCTTTACGCTATTCGCCTCGCTGATATTGTCGAGCGGCGCTATCAGCGTTCTGGTCTCTGCCGGGTTTTATGTCTTGTCGCGCATGATGGGATTCTTCATTGCGTCGCTGGAAGGCCGTACCATTTTTGAATCACCTGAAATCAACATGATGACCCATAAGGCGCTTGAAGCTATTTCCGTCATGATTCCCCGGCTGGATTTCTATGCAAAAAGCAGCTGGCTGAGTTATGGTTTTGACGATGCCATGCATGCCATGTCACTGGTGGCGATCCAGTCCGCGATTTTTATTCCGCTGCTCCTCACGGCGGCAATCATTGATTTTCGCAGGCGGCAGTTCTGACGATGTCGCTCAGCGCATTTCGTTATCCACTCCTGCTCGTCCTGTGTGTTGTGCTGCAATATGGATTCTGGCAGCATTCCCATGAGAAACTTCCGGACATGACCGTCGTCCCGACGCCACCTTCTAAAGAGGTGCTGGATGTGATGAGTTTTGGCGATGGCGAATTTCTCTTCCGCTCCATGGCCTTTATGCTTGGAAATGCCGGAGATACGTTTGGCCGGGTAACTCCGTTATATAAATACGACATGGAAAAGATGTACACGTGGTTTTCCCTGCTCGATCATTACAATGCTGAGTCTAACCTCCTGCCCTCTCTGGCATCCTACTATTACAGCCAGACCCAGCGCCGTGAGGATGTACGCCACCTGATCCGTTACCTGCAGGAACATGCCAAACGCGATCTGGAGCAGAAATGGTGGTGGCTGGTGCAGGCCACCTATCTGGCGCTTCACCGGGTGGAAGATACGGATCTGGCTGTGACCACTTCTGCCCCGCTTGCCCACGCAGAGAATGTACCCGTCAACGCACGTCAGCTGCCTGCGATTGTCCATGAGCAACGCGGCGAATTTGGCGATGCACTCTATATCATGGACACGATTCTGCAGTCTGCGGAGGAGATACCGGACGATGACATGCGCTTTATGAATATTTTTATCCGGGAGCGCATTCAGAAAATGGATGAGTTGAGTGAAGAATCACGTCAGAGGCTGCAGCATGACCAACAGAACGCCCCTTCCGTGTTGCGGATCAAATAGTTTTACATATTTGTAACGTACTTGTGATAACCTGCTGCAATGCAAGATGTTTTGCTTACATTTTTTCAGGCCTTGCAACTGGTGGCACTCGGTCCCTGCCTGTTCATTATCGCCTTCCTGCTACTGACAGGCCGCCACCCGGCTAAAGTTATCATACCCGTTTTGTACTTTCTCTCGCTTTCCGCCAGTTTTCTCCTGCCGCTTCTGCCGCTCTTTCTGCCTCAGGCTGAGATGATGCATTACGGTACCCTCCTGTTTATCGAGAGCCTGACACCCGCCTTATTGTTTCTTCTGGTATTACAGTTTATCTACGCCCGTATGCCACATCCGCTATACTGGCTGGTGCTTGCCATTCCGGTCATCGGCGGCAGTTCGTTTATTTACGGCGTACTGCATTTTGATGACATCTGTCTGATGCAGGATTATTGCCTGCCCACGCAATCACTCAAAACATTATACCAGCTCATATCATCGGGCCTGATCTTCCTGCTGTTAATTGTGCATTTCTCACGTCATTGGGAGCAGGCAACCGATGATACATCCTACGCCCGTGGAGACACATACTGGCTGATTGTCGCCCTGATTCTGCTCAGCCTCATGCTGATGGCCGTTGACCTCGGGGTAATCACGGAGCGCATTCCGCAAGAGACGGCCGGGCAGGTCACCACGATTATCCGGCTGGGGTTTGTATATCTGGTGCTCAGCTTGTTATTTAGGATTTTTGACCGCACGATTGATCTGGACGCCACCCGTATCCCTACTTTCACGAAGAACCGGCAGCGCGAAAGCGATGGCTGGATTATACGGAAGCTGGAAGAGGCCATGGAAATCCGGCATCTTTACCGCGATATCCCTTCTCTTGAGATACTTGCCGAGACACTGGGCATTCCGGAACACCAGCTCTCCCGCGTCATTAACAGCCATCACCAGCAAAGTTTTACCGATTATGTGAATGGCTACCGCCTGCGAGAAGCCCGGCAGAGATTACAACATGAATCCACCCCCATTACTACCATCGCGTATGAAGTAGGCTTTGGCAGTATCCCTACCTTTAACCGGGTATTCAAAGAAAAGGTCGGGCAAACGCCCTCGCAGTACCGCAAGGAAACACGCTAGCTTTTAAATCCATGCTCCGGGGCAGGAAAAGCGCCGCTCCGTACGTCTCTGGCATAGGCCTCAAATGCCTCTGCCATCGGACCGGAGAGTGCTGCATATTGTTTGACAAAACGAGGTGCACGCGGGGTGAGGCCCAGCACATCCTCACTCACCAGCACCTGCCCGTCACAATCTCCTCCGGCACCAATCCCTATGGTCGGTATGGGTACGGCCTGCGTAATCCTGCGAGCTGCTTTCATCTCTACACATTCCAGCACTATGGCAAAAGCGCCCGCTTCCGCCACAGCCTGTGCATCGGCCAGCAGATCAGCGGCCTCTTCTTCCGTGCGGCCCTGGTAGCGATAGCCACCAAGCGTATGTACATATTGCGGCTTAAGGCCGATATGCGCCATCACCGGAATAGCACGATCACATAAAAAGCGAATTGTCTCCGCCATTTCCGAGCCACCTTCCAGTTTCACCGCGCCACAGCCGGTTTCCTGCATGATTCGTGACGCTGAGGCAAATGCCTGCGCGGGCGATGCCTGATAGCTGCCAAACGGCATATCGACCACCACCAGCGCCTTTTCGCTGGAGCGCACCACTGCTGCACCATGGCGGATCATGTCGTCCAGCATCACACTCAGCGTGGAAGGCAGGCCGTACAGCACCATGCCCAGCGAATCTCCCACCAGCAAAATGTCCGCATGGGTGTCCGCCGCCTTTGCCACCGGCGCCGTATAGGCTGTCAGGGTCACGATTTTCTCCCCCCCCTTGCGCGATGCAATAGCAGGGGCGGTCAGGCGCTGCGCCATAGGATACTCCTTGATATGATCATGCGTAAGTCATACACGAAAGCCGCCCGTCAGACAATATGGCAGCTATGGCTAGTTATCGTGACGCACTTCGGGGCCTTCACGGCTGAAAAGGCGTGGCAGGGTGATGGTGATCGTGGTTCCCTTGCCCTCTTCACTGGTAATATGGAAGGTGCCGCCCAGAATCTCCACAAACTTCTTCGATAAGGGCAGCCCCAGACCCGTGCCCTCATATTTACGCGAGAGCTTACTGTCTACCTGTCCGAAGGGCTGCATCACCTTGGAAATGTCCTTCGGTGAGATACCAATACCCGTATCCTTTACCTCGATGATAATTGTATCTTCGGCAATATTGTGACGTGCCATTACCCGCACTTCGCCACCGGACGGGGTAAATTTCACCGAGTTGGAGAGCAGGTTCAGCAATACCTGCTTGAGCTTTTTGGCATCCGTCTGCAGGGTAAAATGCTTCTTGGGAAGTTCTTCCACCAATGTGACCTGTGCTTCCTCTGCGCGCGGGATAACAAGACGCATGCTGTTTTTGATTAGCTTTACACCATCCGTCTCAGAAATATTGACCTCCAGCTTACCCGCTTCAGCCTTGGAGAAGTCCAGAATGTCATTAATCAGGCTCAACAGGTGGACACCGGAATTGTGAATATCACGCATATATTCCTGATACTGATATTCCATCTTGGCCATGGCTTCATTTTTCAGAATCTCAGAAAAGCCGATAATGGCATTAAGCGGGGTGCGAAGCTCATGGCTGATATTTGCCAGAAATTGTGACTTGTCACGATTTTCTGCTTCTGCCGAGGCGGCGGCTGCCGTCAGTTCCAGATTCACTTCATGCTGTTTGGCGATAATCCCTTCCGCCTTGCGCGACGAGACAAACAGGATGCTAATCAGCACCAGAAACAGCATCACAATACCTCCTGTGGAGAGAATCTGGAAACTCCATAATTTCTCCCATTGCGGCGTGATATTGAAATGCAGCTCAATAATGGCTTCTACCTTGTCTTCCTGGTCTCCTGCCAGAATCGGTACGAAATAATCCGAGCGAATGGGCACGAAGGTCTGGATAAATGTACCGTTAGCAATCTCACCGTTAGGCAGAAAATAATCCACATCCGTCAGGATACGGCTCTGGCTGGTGCCCTGCTGGGCAGCCTGAAACACACCGAGTTCCTCCTCTGTAATGACAGCGGAATCTTTAGCGGGTTCGGTCGATAAGATCAGATCGCCTGCCGGCGTATAGATATTGAGTACCGAGACCGGCATTTCCTCGAAATACCCCAGCGTATCTTCAGAAAAGTCACGGAATTCACGGTAAAGCTTCCATTTGGAAACATCGATACGCCAGAGCCGCACCAGCACGTTATGATGCGCCTTCCAGGTGGAATTAATATAGCCCTGCGCCAGTACTTCGTTATTTTTCTCCACCAGTCGCCGCAGATCCTCCGAGGCAACGGATTTAAAATACGCGCCCAGAAAGTAGGAGGCCACAATAATAACCACCAGACTGATTGCCGAAAAATATCGTAGATAACTGAACATTCTACCTAATTACCTTATACGCCGGTCTCTTCCTGAGACACTCTCACGCTCTATTCTAGGCACAACCCCCCAAAAAACCGTTAAAATATGCTCTTTTTTCCGTTAATGGTACGTCCATGCATTGACTTTTGTGCCCCGGCTGAGTATACAAGCGGGCCTTAATGGACAATTTTAAGCCCAGATAACGTAGACGAGGGTCCCGTGAAACGTACATATCAACCGAGCAAATTAATCCGTAAACGCCGGCATGGCTTTCGTTCGCGCATGGCTACCGTCGGTGGTCGTAATGTTATTGCATCCCGTCGCGCCAAGGGCCGCAAGCGCCTGAGCGCCTAACCATTATTCATACCGTGCTGCAGCGCCTGAAGAAGCGCCGGGAGTTCCTCGATGTCGCAGCCTCAGGCAATAAAATGGTGACACGCACCATGGTTGTGCAATTTCGCCCCCATGATTCCACACAAGACTGCCGCGTCGGATTTACCGTGACCAAACGTCAGGGAGGTGCCGTGATTCGTAACCGTATCCGCCGCCGCCTGAAAGAGGCCTTCCGGTTAGCCTACAATGAAAAAGCTCTGCCGGGCTGGGATATTGTCATTATCGGACGCCACACCGCTCTGAACTGTCCGTTTGAAACGATGATGG
>CAYMGS010000048.1:8494-13401 GCA_964390025.1 uncultured Rickettsiales bacterium
TATGTGATGCGTCGCCTGCGCCGGCAAGAGGAGAGCACGGCATGAACCTTTTAGCGCGGGCGTGTATTGTTTTATACCGTGCGGTCATCTCGCCCTTGAAACCGCCGTGCTGCCGGTATATACCCACCTGCTCAGACTACGCTTTGGAAGCATTACGTACCCATGGCACTATCCGTGGAGGATGGCTAAGCATTAAGCGTATCCTGCGCTGTCACCCCTGGGGTGGTCAGGGGCTGGATCATGTGCCGCCATCGCCCCGTCAACCGCATCAACCAGAGAATGACCATGCAGCCTGATACCCCTGATCACAAGAACCTGATTATTGCGCTGGTGATTTCCACCGTCATCCTGATGGGCTGGCATGTCTTTTATGAAATGCCACGTCAGGAGGCAGCCAAAGCCGCACAGGCCGAAGTAGAGGCGCAGGCGGCCATGCTGGCTGCCGCCGGAGCGGACGCCACGCCCCTGCCCGATACCGGATCCCTTCAGGCTGCTGCTGAATCCGGTGATAGTGGTGACTCTGTCCCCGCCACCCCGGTCAGCGCACAGGAAGCACTGACGGAGGTACCGCGTATCGACATTTCGTCCGATGAGCTCCACGGATCACTCTCGCTGAAAGGTGCGCGATTTGATGACCTGACACTGGGGCAATACCGACAGACACTGGCCGATGACAGCCCGGAAGTGCGTCTGTTGTCCCCGGCGCGTGCTGAACGAGGCTACTTTGCAGAGCTGGGATGGCTGCCGCTGGGCGACAATATCACCCTACCGAACTCGCAGACCGTTTGGAGTAGCACAGATACACGGCTTACCCCGAATAACCCCGTGATTCTCTACTGGGTCAGCCCGCAGAACGTCCGCTTTGAGATGGAAGTGGCCATGGATGAGCATTTTATGTTCACCGTCACCCAGCGGGTTATTAACCTGTCCGGCAGCACGCTTTCGCTTGCCCCCTACGGCCTGATTAACCGCTCCTACGCACATGAGGGACAGCAATTCTTTATTCTGCATGAAGGGCCACTGGGGCTGGAAGATGATGCGCTGATGGAAGTCGGTTATGATGATCTGCGTGAAGACGGGCCGAAGAAAATTGATGATACACACGGCTGGATCGGTATTACCGATAAATACTGGCTGACGGCCATCATCCCGGAAGAAGGTCGCTTTAAGGCTACGTATCAGCATTACACTCAGGGCGATGGTGAGCGTTTCCAGACTGATCTGCTGGGTAAGCCGGTGAAGATTGCACCGGGTGGGACGACCACTTACACTACACGTCTGTTTGCCGGTGCGAAGGAAGTCTGGCTACTGGACGAATATTCAGAAGAATACACCATCCCACTCTTCGACCGCACCGTGGATTTCGGCTATCTCTACTTCCTGACCAAGCCGATTTTCCTGATGCTGGATTACTTCTATTCCCTGATCGGCAATTTCGGCCTCGCCATTTTGCTACTGACGATCATCATTAAGGCCATCCTTTTCCCGCTGGCCAATAAGTCATATGTGGCGATGGCACAAATGAAGCAACTCATGCCGAAGATGCAGGAAATACGTGAGCGCTACGAAGATGACGACAAGGTGAAGATGAATCAGGAAATCATCCAGCTCTACAAAAAAGAAGGGGTGAACCCGGCTTCCGGTTGCCTGCCGATGCTGATTCAGCTGCCGATATTCTTTGCGCTCTATAAGGTGCTTTTTGTGACCATCGAGATGCGCCATGCACCCTTTTACGGCTGGATTGATGATCTCTCAGCTAAAGACCCGACCAATCTCTTTACGCTCTTTGGCCTGATTCCATGGGAGCCGACCGCCGTACCGCTGATCGGCAGTCTCCTGCATATCGGCCTGTGGCCCCTCATCATGGCTGCCACCATGATTTTGCAACAGCGCCTGAGCCCCAAACCGACCGACCCAATTCAGGCACAGGTCATGCAGACCCTGCCATTCCTGTTCCTGTTCCTGTTTGCTACCTTCCCCGCCGGACTGGTGATTTACTGGGCATGGAACAATACGCTCTCCATCCTCCAGCAATGGGTGATCATGAAGCGTGCCGGTACGCTGCCGGAGAAAAAGTCCCGCAAACGCAAGGCTGCCTGAGCATGAGCGCGGCGGCATGCGGCGCGATGTTTCTCAAGCCCTGCATCTTTGTCGCCGGGGCCATGAGCCATGATGCCGTCCCGCCTGCCACCCTGCCGGAGATCGCCTTCTGGGGACGCTCAAATGTCGGGAAATCAAGCCTGATTAATGCGCTGGTGGGGCAAAAAGCGCTGGCCCGCCATTCCCAGACACCGGGACGCACCCGCCAGCTCAACTTTTTCCGGCTTGATGAGCGGATGATGCTGGTGGACCTGCCGGGCTACGGTTATGCCAGCGCTTCTAAGAAAGACATTGCCACCTGGGTGCAGCTGACCACAGATTATCTGTGCGGGCGTCCGACACTCCGCCGTGCCTTACTTCTGATTGACGCACGCCGGGGGGTCGGTAAGGTAGATGCAGAACATATGGCACAGCTGGATGATGCCGCCGTCTCGTATCAGCTGGTACTGACCAAGGTGGACAAGCTGAAGAAAGGTGAGCTGGATACCGTGCTGGACGCCACCCGGAATGTGGCAGTAAAGCACCCGGCGGCCATGAAGGATATTATCGTGACCAGTGCCGAGGATGGCACCGGCATTGAGGAGTTTCGTACTGAACTGGCACAACTTGCAAAGGATTGACGCCATGAAAACCAAAGAACTGAAAACCCCGGAATCGTGGCTGCGCACGGCAAAAACCGTCTCGGAAGCACTGCCCTATATGCGCCGGTTTGCCGGTGAGACGTTTGTCATTAAATATGGCGGGCATGCGATGGGGGATGACGAAATCGCCAAGCAGTTTGCCCGTGACATCGTGCTGCTCAAACATATTGGCATCCACCCGGTCGTGGTGCATGGCGGCGGCCCGCAGATTGGTAAAATGCTGGAGCGGCTCAAAATCCAAAGCGAATTTATTGATGGGCTGCGCGTGACCGACAAGGCAGCAGTCGAGATTGTGGAGATGGTACTCTCCGGGACGATCAACAAACAGATCACTTCCTGGATTAACGACGCAGGGGGCAAGGCGATTGGTCTGTCCGGTAAAGATGGCCATATGATCGAGGCCCGCAAGCTGCGCCGCACCAAGAAAGACCCGGACTCCAACATTGAAAGCGTGCTGGATCTCGGATTTGTCGGTGAGCCGACCGTCATTCACCCGAAGATTCTCAACCAGCTGACCGATACCGGCTTTATCCCGGTCATTGCACCTATTGGCATCGGGGCGGACGGGGAAACGTATAACATCAACGCGGATACGGTAGCCGGTGCGGTGGCCGGAGCGCTCAATGCCTCCAAACTGGTCGTGCTAACCGATGTACCGGGCATCCTGAACAAGGAAAAACAGCTTATCAGCCAACTCACCGTGGCAGAAGCGCGCGGGCTAATTGAGGATGGTACTATTTCGGGCGGCATGATTCCCAAGGTAGAGACTTGCATGTACGCCTTAGAGCGCGATACCCAGGCGGCTCACATTCTGGATGGCCGCATCCCTCATGTATTGCTGATCGAGACCTTTACCGAGCATGGCGCGGGCACCATGATGAAAAAGAAACTGCCCGGCTAATACCATGTCACTCAGCGCTCTATATACGGTGTAAACTCTGCCAGTAACTGCTGATACAGTGCTTGCTTAAACGGTACGATAAGATCAGGGACTTCCTTCGGAGACACCCAGCGCCACTGGTGAAATTCCGGATCATCCGTTTCAATGTTGATGTCTGCATCCACCCCGGTAAAACGCATCAGAAACCATTTTTGCGTCTGTCCTCGCGCGATACCCAGGCGGCTCACATTCTGGATGGCCGTATCCCTCACGTATTACTGATTGAGACATTTACCGAGCATGGTACGGGCACGATGATGAAAAAGAAGCTGCATGGCTAATACCACGTCACTCAGCGCTCTATATACGGTGTAAACTCTGCCAGTAACTGCTGATACAGTGCTTGCTTAAACGGTACGATAAGATCAGGGACTTCCTTCGGAGACACCCAGCGCCACTGGTGAAACTCCGGTTCATCCGTTTCAATGTTGATATCTGCGTCCACCCCGGTAAAACGCATCAGAAACCATTTTTGCGTCTGTCCTCGATATTTACCCCCCCAGACACGCGGCACCAGTTCGTCCGGCAGGTCATAATCCAGCCAGCCCTGTGTCTCGGCAATAATCTCGCCTTTATCTGTGCCAATCTCTTCTTTCATTTCCCTGAAAGCCGTCTGCCGTGGGTCTTCACCGAGGTCTATGCCGCCCTGAGGCATTTGCCATGCTTCGGTGCGCATATCGATTCGCTGGCCAACAAATACACGCCCCTGTGCGTTGAGCAGCATAATGCCCACGCAGGGGCGGTAAGGTAAATGATCGTATGCGGACATCAGTTCTTCTGGCGGGCGACAATGGCACTTGCAGGCACCAGCGCGATCTTTTTTTCAGGCAGGGTGTGTGCCCATGTGGTGATCATCTCAAATAGCTGCGGAGCATCACCTAACACACCTATGGCATAGCCATATTCCCGTGCGGTGGCTTCCAGTTCTACAAGCAGCTGGTCGGGACTGGGGCCGGAACCATCTGCCATGGCATCCAGCTCACGATTAATGTAGAGCACATGCGAGGCGGTTGAGCTGTGCGCATAATATTGCGAGCGGAGCATCAGCAACAGCCCCCGTTCCTTGAGCTCCTGTGCGACAGTTTGCATGGGGCTGTAGGACGAAAACACCTCACGCGGGCCACCAATCAGCCCGACATAGGATGTGGTGCTGCCAAGGATCGTATGCAGGCGTGTCATCAATTCATCGTCTTCCGCATCCCGCATCAGCGCCAGCGGCCCGGCAT
>CAYMGS010000049.1:0-13325 GCA_964390025.1 uncultured Rickettsiales bacterium
GTCACCTCAAACAGATCACCGCCCTCCTGATCTTCCATCTCATAGGTACCCTTCATAATACCGGAAGACGTATGCAGTACCGTACCGCTGGTATACTGAAATGTCTCCCCGGCTGAAAGCACAGGTTGCTCGCCGATCACGCCCGGCCCGCGCACCTCCTGCACCTGCCCGCCTGCGTCGGTGATATGCCAGTAGCGATTCAGTAATTGCACCGTACGGGTGCCCTGATTCTCGATCTGGATGGTGTATGCCCAGACATAATATCCCTCATCCGGGTCGGACTGGTCTTCCAGATAGATCGGCAGTGCGGTGACCTGAATAGCGTGCGTGGTGGCGGTAAACATGGTCTAGTCTCTCCAGAAATGCGGGGCAAACAGCACAATAATGGTAAACAGCTCCAGCCGCCCTAAAATCATGGCGAAGGAAAGCAGGAGTTTTGCACCGTCCGGCAGGGTGGCATAATTCCCGGATGGCCCGATCACCGGCCCCAGCCCCGGCCCAACATTCGCCAGCGCCTGCGCCGCGGCGCTCATGCTGGTGAGAAAATCCAGCCCGAACAGTGACAGTGCAATCGAGAGCACCATAAAGCTGAAGGCAAACAGCAGGAAGAAGCTCAGCACGGAGGCAGAAACGGCATCTGAGACCGGTTTTTTATTGTAGCGCGGTACAAAGACCCCGTGCGGTTGCAGCAGCCGCATCACCTGCGCTTTTGCCGTTTCATAAAACACCCGGTAACGGAAAATCTTGATGCCACCCGAGGTAGACCCGGTGCACCCACCAACCACAATCAGCATGAAGAAGATGCTGGTGGTAAACCCGCCCCAGATACCGTAATCCGCAGCAGAGTAACCGGTGGTAGTAATCACGGAAATGACGCTGAACAATGAGTAGCGCGCCGCATCTAACGGCGGCATCACCTCGTTGTAAACCAGCCAGCCGAACACAGTGGCGGTCACCAGCGCAATAATCGCAAAGAAGGTCTGCACCTGGGGGTCCTGCCAGAACGCCTGATAATTTCCGCGCAGACACTGGTAATAGAGCAGCAGTGGGAGCGCCCCGGTGGTCATAAAAATAATCGCCACCGTTTCAATGGCGGCGGACTTGTAAAACCCGATCGAGGCGTCGTGCGTGGAATACCCGCCGGTGGCAATCGTGGTCATCGCATGGCAGAACGCGTCGAACCCGTTCATGCCGGCAAAATAATAACTCAGTGCACACAGCACCATCAGCCCGACAAAGATCATGGTAATGGTGGCGGCAATCTGCGTCGCACGCGGCAGCATTTTATCCATTTTATCCGATGATTCCGTACGGAAAAGCTGCATACCACCGATTTGCAGGGTCGGCAGGATGACCATCGTCAAGACCACGATACCAATGCCCCCCATCGCCTGCAGCATCGAGCGCCAGAGCAGGATACCCGGCGGTGCATTATCAAGGTTGGTCATCACCGTGGCACCGGTAGCGGTAAAACCTGACACCCCTTCAAACAATGCGTCAACAAAGCGCATATTCAGATCTGCCAGATACAGCGGCAGCGATACAAAGAAGCTGATGACAAAATAACTAGTAGCGGTGAACAGGAAGGTCTGACGCAGACTCAGCGTTTCCTTATACCCGCGATTGGTCAGGAACAGCACCCCGCCGACAAACCCTGTCACCACGGAAGAGACGGCAAACACCTTCCAGTCCGGGTTGTTCACCAGATAGTCGACCAGCGCCGGCAGCAGCATCACCAGCGACACAATGCATAGCAGGATACCGTTTACCAGAAATATGGGTCTGAAATCAGTCAGTTTCATGAGCGTCGCTTTTTACCTTCACGAAGCTGTAACACACAAGCGGTAAGATGCCAATATAGCCAAAAAACCATAGAGGAGAAGAAAATGAGCGGTAATGCCAACGGAACTCAGACACACCCAACACTGACAGATGCAATTCGACATCTGAGTGCACAAGATGGACATAATAACATCGACATATGGAAAGCAACACAAGCAGTGTTAACTAACCCTGAGCTTGGCCCCGAGCATGTTGAACGGATTTTGGCAGACAAAGGGATAACACTTAAACCTCCTACAGCAGAGGATTTTGACCAGGCATTGCGCGTCGCCGTTCAGGGCGATCCGCTACTCACGGCGTATGTCGATCGTCTCACCGATCTGGCCAAGGCACATCCTGAAGTTCAGGCTGACCCGGAAGCGATTGCCCCAACCGACTGGCTGGAGCAGCTGGCCATGAAAGACGTACCGGAAGAACCTGCGTTTACACAGCCTGATGTTCCGGCAGCTGAACCGAATGGAAGGAGTGTTTCAGACGGCAAACATCAGGGCTCTGTTGTCGATACAGCACGTTTACACGGCCTGCTTTAAGCAGCATCCCGTTTCAGCATACCGGGCAACTCGCCTGTCAGTCCCATCGCATGGAACATGAAATAACTTTTCAGGCGCGGGGATCGCTCCACCATGGCCAGCCCCAGCCTGCGCGCCAGACGTAGCGGCAGCAGGTCATTGGAGAACAGCCGGTTGATACCGTCTGTGGCTGCAATCATGCTCATAATATCGCCACGCCGCCAGCGCTGGTAGCGCTCCAGCACGGAGGCGCCGCCAATATCCAGTCCCAGCCGGTGCGCCTCACCCAGCAATTCTGCCAGCACCGCCACATCACGGTAACCGAGATTCACCCCTTGCCCGGCAATTGGATGGATGGCATGGGCCGAATCGCCGATCAGCGCGGCACGCTTTGTGATATAGGTATGCGCCAGCACCAGCCCCAACGGGTAGGCAAAGCGTTCACCATCCATGGTGATCTTACCGAGATACTCACCCGCACGCTGCTCAATTTCCTGAGCATACGCCCTATCATCGAGCTGCATCATCATTTCCGCCACATCATGCGGCTCACTCCACACCACGCCGCTCATCTTACCCTGCATTGGCAGTACGGCAAACGGCCCTGCTGGCAGAAACCGCTCCAAAGCGACGCCCTGATGCGGCTTTGTATGGCGGATGGTCGAGACCATTGCCGTCTGCCCGTACTCCACCACGCGCGCTTTCATACCCAGCATCTCCCGCGTTTTGGAGAATCGTCCGTCTGCTGCAAGTAACAGAGGTGCCTTACATACTTGACCATCACCCAGTATCACCGTTGCTTCAGCGTGGCTAGTTTCTACCTGCACTACGTCTGATTCAAACAGTAGTGTGATGGCCGGTTCTTTTTCGACTGCCGCCAGCAGGGTCGGCAGGACATGGGTATTGGGAATAATATGACCGAACGGGTTGCCGTCCGCTTTCTTATGGTCGTAATGCACCAGTGCCTGCGAGTAGCCATCCACCACACGAATATCATTGATCGGCTCCGCTTTCTTGAGCATTTCCGACCATACGCCGATATGCTCAAATACATATTGCGATGACCGTGCAATCGCACTTGCCCGCCCGTCAAAGCGTGTATCGAACGCCCGCTCACGGGTCTGACGCTCCAGCAACGTGACACTCAGACCTTCTTTTGCCAACGCTAATGCCATGGCCGAGCCAACCAGCCCTGCCCCGATAATCACTACATCGCTCTGTTCTGTCTTCGTCATGTGCTTAGCATATCGCATTTCATGGCGATGTAAATCACCCGGCCACTTCGTCAGGCGTCTTTGCGTCAATGGCCAGCGCATGCAATCCAGCGCCCCATGCTTCACCCAGTGCAGCATAGACCATCCGGTGACGTGCCACACGTGGTTTACCGGTAAATACCTCAGAGACGATCCGCAGGCGGAAATGCGTGTTATCGCCCCCGCCTGCTTCCCGATGACCGGCGTGCCCGGCATGCAGGGCGGACTCATTTACAATCTCGAGCTCAACCGGAGCCAATGCGTCCCTGAGCGCTTTTTCCATACCGCTTTGCATAGCATCTCTCCCTTGCGAAAAGCCGCATTTAGCCACATACTGAGAGAATGTACAACTACAAGGAGGAAGAACCCACGCCCATCACCCGCACCTGTGACGCTCCCGGCTGCACGGAAGGCGGAGAACATCGTGCGCCTAAAACCCGTGGTGACGCACCGGACTATTACTGGTTCTGCTTAGAGCATGTCAGGGACTATAACAAACAGTGGAATTACTTTACCGGCATGTCACAGGCAGAAATAGAAGCCTTCCAGAAAGAAGCGATGCTGGGCCACCGCCCCACCTGGAATCACCAGATGCGGGGCATACCAAACGAACGTGTTTTACATGAAAAGCTGCATGGGTTTATGGGCGGCAATACGCAGGCTGATCTTTCCGGTAACCATCTTCCCCCAATCAGGCCCAGGCACCGCAAAGCATTACAGCAACTGGAGCTTGAACACCCCGCCGAGCTGAAAACCATCAAACGCCAGTACAAAAAACTGGTCAAACAATACCACCCCGATGTAAATCAGGGAGACAGGGAAAGTGAAGAGCGGTTTAAACGCGTCAGTGAATCCTACCGCTTACTAATTGAGGAATATATACATGCGTGAAGGCAGCCCCCGGGATACGGTTGAAATGATGTACGAAAGCTTCGTGCAGATATACGGCATGTCTGCCGAACGCGGTAATGAAGCCTATGCCCGTAAAATTCTGGAACATGACGTAGAGCTGCTCGGCTATTATTTTGGACTGGTAGACCCGCTGGATCAGAAAGCCGGGTTTTCGTTGCTGGCGGAATGCATCGCCTATCTGCGTATGAGGAACTCTCCTATTGCCGTGGATAGCGTGATTGAAGAGCATATTGAGTCGATTTTTCAGGAACTCAGCACACAGCCCCATCATGTCTATCCCATCAACCCGGATGACCCGCCGGATCAATTGATTTCTCATCTGAAATCACTGACCTTCTCCCATGACTTGCTGCGGGGTGGGTATATCAGTAAAGAGCAGGATCACACCTTGCGCGAGTGTTTCATTCAGCTCGCCAATTTCTTCCTGCTGCGCGATGGCAACGTGACGGGCAAGGAAATGCTGGCCATCAATGCGTTTGAGCATCAGATTCTCGGAGACGACCACGCATGAGCAAAACAAACAAGAAACAGGAGAGCACCATCACACTCTTTGCACCGCTGGGCGCTAAAACGGCAAACGCACGTGACCTGTTCGGTATCGACGCTGATCTGGATGTTCCCGTCCTGCAAGATGACGACCCGCATTTGCCGGAGTGCGACCCGCAATACCGCTTCGACCGCGACACCACCCTCTCCATACTCGCCGGGTTCATCCATCACCGTAAGGTGCTGGTGCAGGGCTACCATGGGACGGGAAAATCTTCACATATCGAACAGATCGCCGCACGGCTGAACTGGCCGCTGCTGCGCATCAATCTGGACGGTCATGTCAGCCGGGTAGACCTGATCGGACGCGATATGATCGTGCTGCGTGAGGGCAAGCAGGTGACCGAGTTTCAGGAGGGTATTCTTCCCTGGGCACTGCAGCGTCCCATGGCACTGGTATTTGATGAATATGATGCGGCGCGGCCCGACGTGATGTTTGTGCTGCAACGCGTGCTGGAAGCCGAAGGCCGCCTGACCCTACTTGATCAGAGCCGTGTTATTATCCCGCACCCTGCTTTCCGTCTCTTTGCCACCGCTAATACGGTCGGTCTTGGCGATGCGTCCGGCATGTATCACGGCACCAACCCGATCAATCAGGGGCAGATGGATCGCTGGCACATTGTCACCACGCTCAACTACCTGCCGGAAGAGGTGGAAGTCGATATTCTCAAGGCACGTCTGCCGGAGATGACCTCACAGAAAGAAACGGCATTACTCACCCGAATGGTGCGCTTTGCCAACCTGTGCCGCGCCGGATTTGCCGCCGGGGATATTTCTACGGTCATGTCTCCGCGTACCGTTATCACATGGGCGGAGAATTACCGGATATTCGGCAACCTGGAGACCGCCTTTCGCCTAACCTTCCTCAACAAATGCGATGAAGCCGAACGCGCCATCTTCGCCGAATATTACCAGCGCGTGTTCGATGTGGAACTGACAGAGTTGATGAACACATAAGCACCGTCACAAAAAATTCACATGATAACAGCTGGTTCCGTGTTAGTTTGCACCTGCAATACAGGCAAGCAACATGAGGAGCTATCATATGGGCGAAGAAAGCAATGTTGTCTCCATGACACCACCCGATAAGGACAGCAAAAGCTTTGCTGAACGTATTACCGGGCAGAACGTAAGGGATTACGAGGGGCCACCACTACCCAGTGAAGTGTTCACGTACCCCCTTGCCATAGAGGAAGGCCAGAAGCGAGAAGACATGGTGGATTTCCTGAATCATTGGAAACACGACCGCTATCCCTATGATGACGCACCGGGAGGCGTTACCAATACCATTGACGGATTGTGTGTTGCCTGTCTGGAAGATGAAGGAGAATTTGGCCAGCTGGTGCGCCTGTCCATTGACAAAATCCGCGAGAGCGGAGACCCCGCTCAGGCAGCCGCCGATTTCATCGCGCTGGCGGAACCGGTCATACAGCAATATATGCCACCGATTGATGAGCATGTATCGCACGCACTGAAAGATAGACTTCTTGGGGCCATTCGCAGCGTGAACACCGAACCCACGCGCTAGCTTACATCTCCACCAGATGCCCTTCACGCAACATCACTACCGGATGTTCAAAATTGCGAATCAGTTCCACGTCATGCGTGGCAAACAGGATGGTGGTACCCATCTTGTTCAGTGACTCAAACAGATACATGAACCGTTTGGCCAGTTTTGGGTCCAGATTCCCGCTCGGCTCATCGGCAATCAGCAGCGGCGGGTTATTGATGACCGCCCGGGCAATCGCCACACGTTGTTTCTCTCCTCCGGAGAGAGTCAGCGGCTTATGATGCTGATACTGGCGCAGCCCTACCCAGTCGATAATCTCTTCCACCTTCGCGTCAATTTCTTCCTTTTGCTCACCGGCTATTTTCAGCGGCAGCGCAATATTCTCGGAGACCGTCAGATAGTTCAGCAGCTTGTAGTCCTGATAGACCATCCCGATCTGGCGCCGCAGCGCGGGCAGTTCTTCACGTGGCAGCGATGTTACATCCTCTCCCAGCAGGCGCAGCGTACCGCTCGTCGGGCGCATCGCCAGTGAGAGAATATTCAGCAGCGAGGACTTCCCTGCCCCACTCGCCCCGGTCAGAAAATAAAATGCCCCTTGAGACAGGGTAAAATTCACTCCGCGCAGCACCCGATTGCCGGGCGTGTATTCAAGAGAGAGGTTGGAACAGATCAGCATGTAAAAGAATCACCACAAGGGAAAGGGTTTTACGTGAAAAGCGTTTACAACGCGCCTGCATGACATATGATGGATTGAGAGCAACTCGTCAATCGCCGGGAGTGTTTTTCTTATGATGCTGGAGTGCCCCAACTGCGCTACCCGCTTCAACGTCCCGCCACAGGCGCTGGGAGACGTAGGACGTACCGTGCGCTGTTCACAGTGCAGTTTTGAATGGTTTGCCGAGCCGCGTGACCTGATTGACCCCGCCGCTACCGACGAATCTGCAGAAAACACCGCAGAAGAAGGGGCGATGGACGAAGCTGAACTGGAAGAGTTTGGCGAAGATATTCTCTCCGTGCTGGATGCAATCGATACAACGGAAGACGCAGACGACAATACGGAGTCTGCTCCGGCTTCGGATACCACTCCCAAACTAAAAGGCCCGCCTTTGCTGCCTGCCGTAGCAGCACTCGCGGCTTCGCTGGTGATTTTGATCGCAGGCGGCATTGCCTATTTCCATGAACCGTTACGCACGATGGGTCTGAGTCCGGTCTATACCGCACTCGGCATGGAGGAGTCTGCCGAAGTAAAGCTGGCCGATCTGAAGCTCAGCAAAGCCGTAGGGGCCAAGCGTACCACCTACGCCATACGCGGTATGGTTATTAACACCACGGAACAGGAGCAACCCATCCCCATGGTGCGTATCCGGCTGGTCGGTCAGGAAGGCGACGTGTTGCGCGGCTGGGAATATCAGCAGGACGGTGTGATGAAACCTAAGGAAGTGCTTCCATTCAGCGCCGACAGGCTGGACTCGGCATTTCAGGCCTCTGCTCATGCCTTTATCGTGGATATTGGCAGTGGCTTTGAGATCATGTTGCGCGACTAGGTAGAGAAATGGCGCTCCCTGAACAATATGTAGCCCCCGCAGATGTACCCGTACTCTATTCTCCGCTTGAAATCGCCGATCAGGTAAGCGGCATGGCCCGGGAGATTCACGGCACGCTGGGTGAGGAGTTCATGTTGGTAGCGTTGCTGAAAGGCAGTTTTGTCTTTGCTGCCGATCTGGTGCGCGCCCTGCATCTGGTCGGCTGCCATCCGCAGATCGATTTCATGACACTCTCCAGCTACGGTAAAAACAAGCAAAGCTCCGGCAAGGTGAAGGTCGAGCGTGACCTGAGTGATGATGTAAAGGGTAAGCATATATTGCTGGTGGATGACATTCTGGAATCCGGCCGCACATTGCATTACGCCGAGCAGGTACTGAAAGAGCGCGGTGCCCTTTCTACTCATATTGCCGTACTGTTAGAGAAGCCCGGCAAACGCGTAGTAGAAGAGATTAACGCGGAGTTTGTCGGCTTTACCATCCCGGATCGCTTCGTCGTCGGCTACGGGCTGGATTACGCTAATTATTACCGTGAACTTCCGTTCATCGGGTATCTGGATTAATTATGCCAGCCATGCAGGCATCCTTTGTGTCCCCAGCATCTCATCATAGTCTGGGCGCGGGCGGATGATCGCGTAATCACTGCCGCGTACCAGCACTTCCGGCGTCATCAGCCGGGCATTATACGTTGACGACATCACAGCGCCGTAAGCACCGGCTGAACGAAATGCCAGCAGATCACCGGCTTTTACCGGCGGCAGTTCGCGGGCACTGGCAAACGTATCTCCAGTCTCGCAGACCGGCCCCACAATATCTACGGTGACAGGTTCTGCATGTTCCGCCTGCTCTACCGGCACAATCTCATGATACGCATCATAAAGGGAAGGCCGCAGCAGGTCGTTCATCGCGGCATCGACAATTACATACGTCGTCTCCGGTGATTCTTTCACATAGATCACTTTGGTCACCAGCAACCCGGCGTTCCCTGCAATCAACCGCCCCGGCTCAAAGATAAAGGTGGCATCCATCCCCTGCATCACATCGCGTACAATATCGCCGTAAGCCTGCGGCAATGGCGGTGCGCTGGCTTTCTGCTCGTAGGGAATGCCAAGCCCGCCGCCCAGATCAATCGTGGTAATAGCATGGCCTGCCGCCCGCAACTCTTCCACCAGTGAACGTACCCGCTTAAAGGCATTGCGGAAGGGCTCCAGCGACGTCAGTTGTGAGCCGATATGCACGGAAACGCCCTGCGCCTTAATCCCCGGCAGTTCGGCAGCCCGTGCATACGCACCCATGGCCTGCTCCATCGGGATGCCAAACTTGGATTCCTTTTGGCCTGTCGAGATTTTTGCATGTGTTTCCGGATTTACATCCGGGTTCACACGAAAGGCAATCGCCGCTTCTTTGTTCAGGGAAACCGCAACCCGGCTCAGTGTTTCAAGCTCCGGCAATGATTCCACATTAAACTGAAAGATACCTTTACTGAGGGCAAACGCCATCTCGCGTTCCTGTTTGCCGACACCGGAGAAAACGATTTTCTCAGGCGCAATACCCGCTGCCAGTGCCAGCCGCACCTCGCCTTCGGAGACCACATCCGCACCGCAGCCCTGTGCCGCCAGTGTTGCCAACACACCAATATTACTGTTGGCCTTAACAGCGAAGCATACCAGCCGTTCCAGACCTTCCAGCCCGTCATTAAATACCTGGTAGTGGCGCGCGAACGTGGCAGTCGAATAGCAGTAAAACGGCGTCTGCACTACTCCAGCAAGACTGGTTATATCAATATCTTCTGCATGCAACACCGCATCTTTATACTGAAAATAATCCATGTTCAGGCAGGCTCCAGCATCTTGTTGAAATGAAACCCGACAATGGAAAATCCCTGCCGGAAATAAAATCGGTGCGACGCGTCATTATTCACATACGCATCCAGAATCAGCCGTGTGCAGCCTTCCTGCCTGGCCGTCTCTTCCAGCCAGTTTAGCAACGTGCTGCCCAGCCCGCCACTGCGCCGTGTGGCATCGACCACGAAACTATCCACATGCATCATCCTTCCGCAGTAAAAACGCGCACCAATCCAGTAGCTGCATGCCGCGACCAGCTCTCCCGCTTCGTTGTAAAGACCGGCAAACTGGATCCCCACACTACGCATATGCGTAAAAATCGTATCAAACCGCTCGCGGCCCATGCCGGGGTTAAGCTGTTCAATCAACGGGTAGAGCAGGTCAGCTTCCTGTTCTTTCAGAATACGAATATCGGCGGACATCAGCGGGTCTGCTCCTCGCGTGTTTCATCACTTCCGCCGGGGCGTTGTAAGTCTCCCTTCAGGCCACACCCGGCCAGCAGGCACACCATCAGGGCTATCATCCATGATTGTCTATAGGTCATAGCGTTTTTTCGCCTCCTTGATCGCTTCCCGTATACGGATGGGGGCCGTACCGCCGAAACTGGTGCGGCTTTTGACTGAATGTTCCACCGTCAGTACGGAAAATACATCCTTCGTAATCCGTGGCTCCACCAGTTGCATCTCATCCAGTTTGAGGTCAGCCAGATCAACGCCTTGCTTTTCAGCCATCTTCACAATCGCCCCGGTGACATGATGCGCTTCCCTGAACGGCATATCCAGCACCCGCACCAGCCAGTCCGCAAGATCAGTCGCCGTTGAAAACCCTTCTGCCGCCGCCTCCCGCATCGCACGGTGGTTCGCTTCCATCCCCGCAATCATCCCGTTTGCGGCCTTTAGCGAAAGCGTCAGATGCTCATGTGCATCAAACACCGGCTCCTTGTCTTCCTGCGTATCCTTGTTATAGGCCAGAGCCAGACCTTTCATCACAGTAAACAGGGTGATCATATTCCCGATAATCCGTCCGGACTTTCCACGGATCAGCTCTGCCGCATCCGGATTCTTCTTCTGCGGCATGATCGAGGAACCGGTCGTGAAACTATCCGGCAGCTCGACGAATTTAAACTGTGCCGTTGACCAGATCACTAACTCTTCCCCTAAACGCGACAGATGAGTAGCTATTATAGACGTTATAGCCAAATATTCGAGGGCAAAATCCCGGTCGGAGACACTATCCAGTGAGTTACGGGTCGGCCCGTCAAAGCCAAGCGCGTCGGCCGTTGCCTCACGGTCAATCGGGAAAGACGTCCCGGCCAGCGCCGCCACACCGAGCGGGCATTCATTCATCCGCGCCCGGGCATCGTCAATACGTGAGCGATCCCGCCCGAACATCTCGACATACGCCATCAGATGATGGCCGAACGTCACAGGCTGTGCCGTTTGCAGATGCGTAAAACCCGGCATGATATATTCCGCGTAAACATCTGCTTTTTCTAGAAGTGCAGCCTGTAGGCCCTGTAGCTCCTTGTCTAAGGAATCGAAGCTATCCCGCACAAATAACTTAAAATCCGTGGCCACCTGGTCGTTGCGCGAGCGGCCCGTATGCAGCTTGCCCGCTACATCCCCGATAATCGCTTTCAGCCGCGCCTCGATATGCATATGGATGTCTTCGAGCGCCGGGTCAAATGCCATCTTTCCCTCGGCAATCTCTTGACCGACCTGCTTGAGCCCGCCCTCAATCGCCTTCACCTCGTCCGCTTTCAGCACACCCTGCTTGCCCAGCATACGCACATGCGCCAGCGAACCTTTAATATCCTGCTCAGCCAGTTGATGGTCGAAATAAATAGAGGCATTAATCGCCTGCATCAGCTGATCCGGCCCTTCTTTAAACCGCCCGCCCCACATGGTATTGGTCTTCTTGCTCATGGTCATACCCATTGTTTTCCGCTTGCGGGCCATCTATATAGAAGTTTCCAAGGAGGCACAAGCAACATGGAACCCAACATCAGTGTAAAAAAGCAGATTATTACCGGCATACTGGGTACGGCGGCTTTCCTGTTCATCCTGTGGCTGGTCAACGGACCGATCATGAACAGCAAGGTCGAGCGCATCATGAAAGAGCAAATGCCACGCCTGACCATGCTGCCGACCGGGGAGGACGCGGCCATTCGCTTTGTTGATCAGGACGGCGTAAGCCGGACACTTGCCGACTATGCCGGCACCCCGCTGCTGATGAATATCTGGGCTACCTGGTGCCCGCCCTGCATTGCTGAAATGCCGGTACTGGCAGACATCGATGCTGAATATGGCGACAAGCTGAATGTCATTGCCATCTCCATAGACCAGCAAGGATTTGAGAAAATTGAAGAGTTTCTGACTAAAAATCCGATAGAACATCCACCCCTCTTTCACGATGCCGACAAACGCCTGTTCCGCCATCTGCGCATCAAGGGGCTACCCACCAGCTTTGTCATTAATGCACAGGGTCAGACGGTTGCCAAGCTGGAACGCAGCATTGAAGCGGGAGACGAGGAATTGATAACATTGCTGGATGAGGTAGTGAAGAAAACAGAACCTGTTCAGGAACCAAACGCATCCAGCAGGTAATCCGGCTTCGCCCCGGTTTCCACAATCATGGTTTCCAGCGCTGTCTGATCGAGGGTGCCATCAGGATACAGCGCTTTTTTTAAAATCCCCACGCAGACCAGCGCCGAGGCGATGCCGCTATGGTTGGCGCCTAATATGTCGGTATCCAGATTATCCCCCACCGCCAGCAGGCGCTCCGGCGGAATATCGACAAAGCGCTTAATGCACAGATGGTACACATCACGGTACGGTTTGCCGAACCATTGCACTTTCCCGCCCATCGCCTCGTAGCGCTCACCCAGCAGACCGGCACAGGGCAACACCTCACCTGAACGCCGCACAACAATGCGATCCGGGTTGGCGCAGATCATTGGCAGGTTTAGCATCTTGGCACTTTGCAATGTTTTCTCGTATTCCTCAATCGGGTCTTCATCGCGGAAAAACCCGACATTGAGGATGAATTGCGACTGCGCCAGCCCTGAACGGGCGTAGCGCGTCAGCCCTTCGAGCAGCCCTAAATCCTTATCCGGCCCAATGAAATAATAGCGGGAATGCGGGTAGGTATCGTCTGAGAGGGCACCGTACACTGCCTCGCCGGAGGTAATGATATGGTCATACATCGGCGGCGCAATGCCAAATCCCGCCAGCACCTGCTGTGCCTTATTGGCCCGACGCGGGGCATTCGACAGAAAGATCAGCTGCTTGCCCATGTCCCGAAGCTCGGAGAGGGTTTCCCGCACGCCGGGATACAGGCTCTGGCCGTCATGAATCACGCCCCATAAA
>CAYMGS010000050.1:0-13106 GCA_964390025.1 uncultured Rickettsiales bacterium
AGCACGATGGCCAGTTTCGGCAGCATCAGTTCCGTGATTTCGCTGGCGCTAAGCTCACCGTCATACCCGATCATGATGATGTACGGGTATTTGGAAGAGACTTCATACAGGGAATATCCCTGATCCTGACCAAACAGGTTGGCACGTGAGATAACCCCGGTAGGCAGCTCATCAAAGTCGATGCCCATCAGTTCTTCGGTAGGCAGGAGCCTCTCGCGTTCGCGCTCAGATCCGCCTACCTCCGTCAGGGGGGCCAGTGTGCGGCTGAGGATCGCAAAATTGACTCCCTCATGATGCACTTCATCACGGATTTCGGTGGTCAGGGCATTGATATCCAGACTGACGACAATGACGCCCATATGCTTGCCATCAAAGTCGGTCAGGCCCATACTGACGGGCAGCACCCATTTCTCTGACACGCGACCATGAATGGGGCGTCCGATCTGAATCTTCCAGGGTTCTGCCAGTGCCTTTTTAACATAGTCGCGGTCGGATACATCCACCGCTTTCGGAAGAACACCGCGATTACTGCTAATCGTGACATCCTGATTGGGGTTCACCCACAGGAAAATGTCGTCTTTGCGTTCATTATCATTGAAAGAACGTAGTAAACGCGAGATGTAATGCTGTTTCTCCGGGCCGTATTGCGTGATCTGGCGACCCAGCGACTCCAGCACATAAGAGGCGTTCTTGATTTCCACGATGAGCGCACGATCGATACGCACGGCTTCATTTTCAAGCAGGGTCAGGGTTTTATCTGCGTGTTCTTCATAGCTGACATAGGCAACCCAGAGTGAGGCCAGTGTCAGCACACAGAGAATAACCACGGAAAGTAGTATGAAATCCCGCGAAAGCGATGGCCGTGTTTGCGTGTTTTGGGTCATAATCGATAGATGAAAATGCTGCCGCGAAAATTGGGGTTAACCATACTACAGAAATGATGAAGTATCAATTTTAAGATAAATTTCATCGATATAGTATGCCAAAAGAAGTTGAATAACCGTTAATGGCATGTGGAAAGGCCACGGTAATGATTAACTGTGCAGCTCTCTGCCACTGTCGTCGACATGCAGTGCGCGCTCGGCATGAGACTGGTAGGCGGGATACTCTTTCTTTTTCTTCTCACCAGGGTCTATAACCGGTTCCGGTGCGTGTGCGTCCTGCACAACGGTATCCGGCACATCTATGGTCATACCATTGACTACCGCCTGCTCATGCTGTGGTTCGACTGGTTTCTTTTCGTTCTGAACGGCGGAATCCCAGTCGGATTCACGTGCCGGCGCATGTGACGACGTCTGGGCTGGCTCATATTCCGATTTTTTACCAAAGATCGGGCCAAAGATACGGCTGCTGATGAACACCAGCGTTGCCATTACGGCCGAGTATGTGACCTCCAGAAATGTAAAGCTGAAGATGTTTTTGAGCCGTTCTTCACCTGAATGTATCGTAAAGTCTTCTGCGCCGCCTTCTTTCTGCAAACGCTCCAGTGTTTGTTGTGGGCTCTTTCCAAGATGGGCTTCGGCGGCCGCAGCGCGCTCTTCACCCATCATCTTCGTAGCGCCTTCTGCAAACTTCTCTGCGTAAATATCTGACCCCTCAAACTCTTTAAGTAACGGTGCGCCGGTTTTCGAGATCATATTCTCTTTGGCCATCGTATTGTAATACAGTCCCAAAATCAGCGGGGTGCTCACTGCACGGGAGATCAGCTCACTTGTCCAGGTTTGTTTATGTTCGTGTTTCAGCTTTTCATGCCGTGCTTCCACCGCCAGTTTTCTGGCTTCCGAACCTTCTTTGCTGCCCAGCATCTCGTCGAACTTTTCGACAATCGGTTCTTTACGGTCTTCCAGTAGCTTCATGGGGGCCAGCATCAGCCAGCCACCGATATTCAGCATAGCAAAGGATACCAGCGAACCGCTGCGGGCAGTGGCTTTGCGTGCTTCAGCCAGATGCTCAAATTCTTTTGCCAGTGTTTCTGTGGTCTCGGCTGTCAGAATACCTTCCTCTTTGAGTGCCCCAAGCACGCTTTCTGATGGTGTGCCGACTTTCTCCAGGAAATCTTTGATGCTTTTTCCCGCATTTTTGATTTCTGCATCAATCTCCGGGAAATGGTTTTTTGTCAGACTTTCATGCAGGGCATTTGCCTGCCGTAGCTCTCCGGTAGTCCACTGGCTCTCAGTTTTATTGAATGGCCAGCGATTGCCGAACCATTGCGTCAGTTTGGTCTGTGTGGGTTGCGCGTAAGTGTGTTTAGCGGCATCGGCGGCATAGACGGATACAATGGCATTCGCAACCCAGCCTAAACCGTAATAATCCAGTGCGTTAAAGAGCTTCTCCCCGCGCGTGGCTTTAGGGCCTTTGCCACCGTGCTCCGCCTTATAAGCGGAGAGCGGGTCGCTAGCCTGCGTCGTCTGATTAGTGTTTTCTGTCGCGTCTGCCATATGTTTTTTAAGCTGTTTTCAGGCCTTTATCATACCATGATTTCACATAGGGAATGTGAAATATTTGTGACGTTGGGGGGTAGACTGGCTTTGCGCGAAAAAAGGGCCGGAAGATTGCTCTTCCGGCCCTTTGCAATACTATGTATGCGCGGATTAGAAGTTCATGCCGCCCATACCACCCATGCCGCCCATATCAGGCATGGCAGCAGCGGGCTTGTTCTCTTCCGGCTTATCGGCCACCAGCGCTTCGGTGGTGATCAGCAGACCGGCAACGGAAGCAGCATCCTGCAGTGCGCAGCGTACAACTTTCGTCGGGTCCACGATGCCGGCTTCCAGCATGTTGTCAGCGTAATCCAGCTTCTGGGCATCAAAACCGTAATTAGGCTTGTCGGTGGTTTCCAGCAGCTTGCCTGCAACAACCGCACCGTCCAGACCGGCATTTTCAACAATCTGGCGAATCGGCGCCTGTAGCGCACGACGCACGATGTTGATGCCGGCTTTTTGGTCGTCATTTTCAGCCTGAATATTATCCAGCGCGCGGGAAGCATAGAGCAGGGTGGAACCACCACCGGCCACGATGCCTTCTTCCACGGCAGCGCGGGTGGCGTGCAGTGCATCGTCTACGCGGTCTTTACGCTCCTTTACTTCCACTTCCGTAGCACCGCCGACTTTCAGAACGGCAACGCCGCCGGAAAGTTTGGCGAGACGCTCCTGCAGCTTCTCACGATCATAATCGGAAGAGGTGTCTTCGATCTGCGTACGCAGCTGACTGCAACGATTTTCAATCTCGTTTTTGTCACCTGCGCCGTCCACGATGGTGGTGTCGTCTTTGGTAATGACCACTTTTTTCGCGGTGCCCAGCATAGCCGGAGTGACGTTTTCCAGCTTCATGCCGAGGTCTTCGCTAATAAGCTCGCCCTTGGTCAGGATCGCGATATCCTCCAGCATGGACTTGCGACGATCACCGAAGCCCGGGGCTTTTACCGCAGCGACTTTCAGGCCGCCACGCAGCTTATTGACCACCAGCGTTGCCAGAGCTTCACCTTCCACGTCTTCTGCAATAATCAGCAGCGGGCGCTGGGACTGTACCACAGACTCCAGCAGCGGCAGAAGCTGTTGCAGGCCGGAGAGTTTCTTTTCAAACAGCAGGATGAACGGGTTTTCCAGTTCAACTGTCATTTTCTCGGAGTTGGTAATGAAGTAGGGGGAGAGATAACCGCGGTCAAACTGCATCCCTTCCACAATATCGGTCTCAAATTCCAGACCTTTGGCTTCTTCCACCGTGATGACGCCTTCGTCGCCGACTTTTTCCATCGCATCCGCAATCTTTTCACCGATCAGCTTGTCGCCGTTGGCAGAAATGGTAGCAACCTGTGCTTTTTCCTCACGGGTTTCCACTTTCTTGCTGCGGTTTTTTACATCCTGAACGACGGCTTCCACGGCACGGTCGATGCCACGCTTGAGATCCATCGGGTTCAGACCGGCCGCTACGGCTTTCGCGCCTTCACGGATAATGGCCTGTGCCAGTACCGTAGCAGTGGTGGTGCCATCACCGGCGAGGTCATTGGTTTTGCAGGCCACTTCACGCAGCATTTGTGCGCCCATATTCTGGAATTTATTGGCCAGAGTGATGTCTTTGGCAACGCTTACACCATCTTTGGTGATGCGCGGTGCGCCAAAGGATTTATCCAGTACCACGTTGCGACCTTTCGGGCCGAGCGTGACTTTCACGGCGTTGGCAAGAATGTCAGCACCTACGAGGATTTGCTCGCGTGCTTCTGTGCCGAATTTCAGTTCTTTAGCGGACATGGTGTATACTCCTGTCTGTTATGTTACGTTTATGCAGCTTGCTGGCTGGCGGTTTTACCTTCAACAATTCCGATGATGTCGGATTCTTTCATCACCAGTAATTCCTGACCTTCTACTTTAACTTCAGTGCCAGACCATTTGGTAAATAATACAATATCACCAGTCTTTACATCCAATGGGATGATTTTACCGGCATCGTCGCGTGCGCCGGGGCCTACCGCTACGACTTCGCCCTGTTGTGGTTTTTCTTTCGCGGTGTCCGGGATAATGATGCCGCCAGCGGTCTTGGTGTCTTCTTCAATGCGACGAACCAGAACACGATCATGCAACGGTTTAATCTTCATAACGCTTCTCCATGTGTTTAATACTTGACTGAACAAGATTTTTTGCCGCTTCTTTTGCGGCATGCAGCAGATATAAGCCGCCTGTGGCAGGATTCAAGGGGAAAAGATGTTTTTTTGGTGTTTTTTATGATTTTTCGGCCAAATTCTTCTGATAATCAGCCTGAAGAAGGCTTTTTGCCGGCTCCTGACTGCGGTTTGTGCCCACGGCTGGTTGCATTTCGTGAGACAAATGCCGTCAAATATCCGGCGTTTTTTAATGGTGCTGTGCCTGCATTTGGTGCGCTGTCGGCGCGTATGCTGATCGTGGGACTGGCACCAGGGCTGAAAGGGGCAAACGCTACCGGGCGACCTTTTACCGGTGATTATGCCGGGGATGTGCTGTACCCGGCGCTGCTAAAGCATGGATTTGCACAAGGCGCGTATCAGGCTGACCCGGAAGACGGGCTGACACTCCACGATTGCCGTATCACCAATGCCGTGCGTTGTGTGCCGCCGCAAAACAAGCCGGAGACCGGGGAGATTGTAACCTGTAATTGCTTTCTGACGGATGAAATTGAAGCAATGCCCAACCTGAAGGTCATTCTCACGTTAGGCGGAATTGCACATAAAGCCGTGCTGCGCGCCAGCGGCCTGAAGCAAAGCCACGCTCCGTTTCTGCATGGTGGTGAGGTGATGTTACCTTCCGGGCTGAGACTACTCGGCAGTTATCACTGCTCACGCTACAATATCAATACCGGGCGGCTGACGGTCGACATGTTTGATGATGTATTGCGTCAGGCTACGGCGCTTCTGGCGGCAGCAGGGTAGCGGTATCCACCGAGGTGGGTTTATGCCGCTGGTACAGATGTACCATGATGGCCACCCCGAGGAACGGGGCAAACAGGTTAGCCAGCGGGGTGTTGGTGATAATCACGATTAGCCCACCCGCCAGCATCGCACTGGTGCGTATTTCCTGACGTAATGCCTTGGCCTCGCGCCTTCCCACATGGCGGGCGGCGCAGGTCTCAAAAATCTCCCGCCCCAGCAGGTAGGCGTTAACCGGGTAATAGAGGATTGGAAAGAGTAGCGGGAAAAGATAAAAAGGCAGCAGGATGAGGTTGATGAATATGCTGAGTGCTGCGAACGAAAGCCCCTGCCACACGCCTTCAAAGAACGGCAGGGTAGGCGGTTTAGCGATGCCGTATTCATGCTTTTCAATACGTCCGGCGATCTGTTCCAGAAAAATATAGGCAATCAGTGGCAAAATGGCCGGGAAGAGGAACCATGCCAGAATGCCAATGCCAATACCTGCTACCCAGTCCAGCACCCAGTCCAGCCAGCCAATCGTGACAAACGCCGTTTCACTCAGCAGGGTGGTAATACCATAAAAGAAAATGACGTAGCCAACCGCTGTTGCTGCCAGTGACAGCAACAGCATGCGGATAAAGTAGCCCTTGAATACAGAGCCGATGGTTCTTGTAAGCGCGGCTATAAGCATGGGCGCATGCTAGCAAATCCAGTGTAAATGGCAAATGCTAAGCTGCGCGTTGCTGCAATGGTACATTAATAACCAGCAGTTCTGCTTCCTCCAGCGCCCGGATCGTCAGCGAGTCCTCATCAATGGCCGCCAGACCGTCCCCTTTATGTAATGTTTTACCGTTGATCTCGGCGCTGCCTTCTGAAACCAGGAGATAAGCGCTTTCACCCAGAGGCTGCGTGACACGTGTGCCTTCCGCCAGCCTGCCACCATGGATGGTAGCATCCTGATGAATAAATAGCGCATCCGAATCCGTATCTTGCGGTCGGCCTGATACCAGCAATGGCAGTGCATCGCTTACCGGTTCTTTTGGAAACGTGCGCTGCTCCCAGCGTGGAGTGACCCCTTTTTCTGCCGTATGAATCCAGATTTGATACAGGTTGGTGGGTTCATCCTCCTCGTTATGTTCTGCATGGACGATACCACTACCGGCACTCATCACCTGCACATCTCCGGCGGCTGTACGACCCTCATTACACAGATTATCGCGGTGCGTAATAGCGCCGCTGCGTACGTAGGTAATAATCTCCATGTCGCGGTGCGGGTGCATGCCGAAGCCGCCGCCGGGCGCTACCGTGTCGTCATTAATCACGCGTAAAAGCCCTACGCCCATGCGCTCAGGGTTGTGATAATCACTGAAGCTGAAGTGATAGCGGGCATTGAGCCAGTCATTACTAAAGCGGCCCAGCTCATCGAAGCGTGTAATCTGTAACATGATGAATCTCCTTGCGGGTACAACTTATATACAATAATTGCCCCTGAGTACGCATTTGGTTACACTAACGCTATGACCATGTCAGAACATCCCAAAAAAGGCTTCATTGCCAAATGTAAACACTGGGCCGCGATTGCACGGCGGGACGTGTTGGCGCTGTATCTTGCGGCACGTCACCCGGAGACGCCATGGTATGCAAAATGGCTGGCAGCGGCGACGGCAGCTTATGCGCTCAGCCCGATTGATCTGATGCCGGATTTTATTCCTGTGCTTGGATATATCGATGATCTGATTTTAGTGCCTATCGGCATGACGATCTGTATTCAGCTCATTCCGGATGCGGTGATGGCGGAGTGCCGTAAGAAGGCCGAAACCATGGAGATACCGAAAAGCCTGATCGCGGCTATGGTGATTATTACGCTCTGGCTGGCCTTTGCCTTCTGGATGGTATTTAGTGTGATTTAAGTAGCTGCGTTATATTGCGGCACATCGTTCATTCAGCCACTCAATTTCATAGGAATCCAGATGCGGGCTTAGCGCTTCCAGCACGCGCTGATGGTAATGGTTCAGCCATGCACGCTCATGTTCGCCGAGGAGTTGCGGCATAATCAGGCGGGTGTCGATGGGTGCCAGCGTGAGTGTATTGAAGCCAAAATAGCGCGTGCCTTCACTGACTTCCCGTTCCACAACCAATACCAGATTCTCGATGCGGATGCCGTACGCGCCCTCCCTGTAATAGCCAGGCTCGTTGGAAAGGATCATGCTAGGTTGTAGCGGTACATCACCCCCGCGCTTAGAGATACGCTGTGGCCCCTCATGCACGCAGAGATGACAGCCGACCCCATGGCCGGTGCCGTGACCGTAATCCAGCCCTGCATCCCACAGTGGCTGTCGCGCCAGCAGGTCAAGCTGCGTGCCCGAGGTGCCTTCGGGGAACTGAGCCTGTGCAAGGGCAATATGGCCTTTCAGAACACGGGTGAAACGGTCTTTAAATTCCGGCTGAACAGTGTCTCCCAGCACGACGGTGCGCGTAATGTCCGTGGTACCAAACGGGTATTGCCCGCCGGAGTCGAGCAACAATACATCACCGGATGTGATAGACCGGTTGCTTTGCTCATCGGCACGATAATGCACAATGGCACCATGCTCGCCGCTCCCGGCAATGGTAGCAAAGCTTGGCCCGAGATAGTCCGGACATTGTTCACGGTAGCGTTCCAGGCGCCCAACCACCTCTAGCTCATCGGTCGGGCCTTCCAGCCCGTCGAACCAGCAAAGAAAACGTGTTGCCGCCACCCCGTCATGCAGATGGGCGCGGCGCATGCCTTCGATTTCCATATTATTTTTGATGGCCTTAGCCAGCGTTACCGGGTTCTTGGCGGGTTTCGTCTGGCTGCCACCTTCTTCCAGCCATGTGGGAAGCTGGGCAGGGCAGGTGGCACTCTCATAACCAGCCAGACATTCTTTCTCGCCATATGTTTTTAAAAACTCTTCCAGTGTCTCAGGCGCATGAAGCCTGATCTCATTTCCCAGATGTTTTTTGACCTCTGAGGAGACAGATTCCGGCGCAATAAACAGATCCACACTACCGTCCACATGCATTAATGCGTAACACAGGGGCAGGGGGTTATAGGGAATATCCGCTCCGCGAATATTCAGCAGCCAACAGATGGCATCCGGCTGGGTGAGCAGATAGGCATCTACACTGGATTTTCTTAATTCAGAGGAAATCTGCTGACGTTTTTCTGTGTGAGAAGCGCCTGCATATTCCGACGGATGTACTCTGACAGGCCGGGTGGGGCGTTCAGGCTGGTCGTCCCATAATGCGTCTACCGGGTTGGGTGTCACCGGGAGCGGGGTGATGTTGCGAGCAGAGATACGCGCCTCTAATGCTTCCAGTTGCCTGCGAGTGTACAGCATAGGATCATAGGCAATTGTCGCATCTTCATTTAATTCAGCAGCCAGCCACTCCCCGGCGCTGACCTCTGCGCTGTCATAGATTTGATACACCACCGGGTCTACCTCCCGGGCAGCCTGTAAGGTATAGCGACTATCGATAAAGAGGGCTGCTTTGCCTGGCGTGATAGCTACCTGACCGGCGGAACCGTCAAACCCGGTCAGCCAGGTCACACGGCGGGCGTAGTCGGCTGAATATTCTCCCTGATATTCATCAGTCAGGGGAAGAATAAAGCCATCAGCCCCGGCTTTTTGCAGTGCGGAGCGCAAACGAAGTAAGCGGCTGGAATCAGGGAAGCTATTGGCCATATGAGCCCTATGGATGAATCAATTACAAAAAACAGGATTAAAGGTTGTGAGGAGGGCTGTAAAGCGGTACGATGCAGCCTGATAAATTCTTCGCATAATCATTTGAAATCTGTTATGTATCCCGGCATGTCACTGATCCCTCGCATTCTGTTTGTTTTTGTGCTGATCATGAGTACGTCTGCGGCCGTCTCGCATGCGCAGGATGATGCACGGCCTCCGTTGGGGGATATGGAGTTCCGTCCGGCGATCCTCTATGAATCCGGAGCTTCCAAGGGAGACTTCGCCTTTATCGATATGATGAAGCGCGGCGCTCAGAAAGCCAAGGCAGAAATTGGCATTTCCTACGAGGAATTCAATCTGGCTGAAGGTAAAGACCGGCTGGAATTTATCAAAGAGATTGCCGATAGCGGTGTGACACATATCATAGCGGTCGGGTTTCAAAATGTTGTGCCGGTACTGAGCCTGGCGGATAAATACCCGGAAGTGCATTTTACTGTGATAGATGGCATTGTGCCGCCATTGTTCAACAACGTGCAGTCCATCAATTTCAAAGACCATGAAGGGGCGTTTCTGGTAGGCATTATCGCCTCAGAGCTTTCACCTACCAATAAGCTGGGCTTTATCGGCGGGATGGATGTGCCGCTGATTAAGAATTTTGAGTATGGGTTCCGGCAGGGTGCGGAGTATGCACGGTCTGGCATTGAGATTCTGCCCGCAGATACAGTGGGTACTACACCGGCGGCATGGAGTGATCCCGAGCGTGCAAAAGCACTGGCAAAAAAACAGTATAACTCCGGTGCCGGGGTGATTTTCGCGGCGGCGGGTGGTTCAAGTCTTGGTGTATTGGAAGCGGCAGCGGAAATGGATCGTCTGGCGATTGGTGTGGACACCAACCAGAACAGCCTGTATCCCGGCAACGTACTAACCTCCATGGTCAAGCGCGTGGACAAGGTGGTCTACGATGTACTGGCCAATTCTTTCAGCGGTAAATGGGAGCCGGGGATCAAATATCTCGGCATCAAGGACAATGCGCTCGATTATGCGGTGGATATCCACAATAAAGACCTGATTACCAAGCAGGCCATCGACAAGGTGGAAGAAGCCAAAGACCGCATTGTACGTGGCATGATTACCGTGGAAGTGTTCAGTCCTTACTAAGCCATTCTGCCACGTCTCTGGCCGCATAGGTAAATATGGCAGATGCGCCAGCCCGTTTGAAGGCCAGCAGGCTTTCCATCATGGCAGGCTGATATTCAAATGCACCCTGCGCTGCGGCGGCATGCAGCATAGCATATTCACCGCTGACCTGATAGGCGAGTACCGGCAGAGAATGCGCCCCACGCACGCGCCGTATAATATCCAGATACGGCATGCCGGGTTTGACCATCACCATATCTGCCCCTTCTGCCACGTCGAGCGCTACCTCCCGCAGGGCTTCATCGCTATTGGCCGGGTTCATCTGATAACTCTGCTTGCCTGCCTTGCCCAGATTAGCTTTGGAGCCAACGGCATCACGGAACGGCCCGTAGAAGGCGGAGGCATATTTGGCGGCATAAGAGAGAATCTGTACCGGCTGGTGGCCTTCACTATCGAGCGCTGCGCGGATAGCTCCCACGCGCCCGTCCATCATGTCGGAAGGGGCGATGATGTCTGCCCCGGCCTGTGCCAGCGTCAGCGCCTGCCTGCATAACATTTCCACTGTGGCGTCGTTCTCCACGTCCCCGTCAGCTCCCAGCAGACCGTCATGGCTGTGCGAGGTATAGGGGTCAAGCGCCACATCGCAAATAATGCCTATCTCCGGCACCGCGTCTTTCACGGTAGCAACGGCGCGGCAAATGAGATTATTGCTGTTGGTCGCTTCGGCTGCATCAGAGGTTTTCAGCGCACTCTCCACGACCGGAAACAGGGCAATGGCCGGTATATGAAGCGCCCGTGCTTCCTGTGCGGCCTTAATCAGCAGATCAATACTCAGGCGCTCTACGCCGGGCATGGTGTCAATCGGGCTGCGTTGTTGGGTGCCTTCCTGTACAAACAGTGGCCAGACGAGATCATCCACACTCAGATGATGCTCGGCGACAAGACGCCTGCACCACGTGCTTTTGCGGTTACGCCTGAGGCGGGTTGAGGGGTAGGTTCCGGCTAACATGGACACATCCCTAGCAAGAGTCGCATGAAATTACAATGGAAAGGCGGCCTGTGCTTGTGAAGTAAGGAGGAAGACCATACAATATGCACCTGTCATCCCGCATAAGCCATCAGTAGAGGGCGCGTTGCGGGAACCAGAATAACAAAAAGTCAGTAGACTTTTTGTGTCAGGTATGTCTACTGACATGCCTTCCATGGATTCCCTTATAATTTCGTCTACTGCCGAAATTCAGGGAATGACAATTAAAAAAGCATGTAAAAGCGCCACTATGACACATACGCGTATATTTTCCGGTATTCAGCCCACAGGTAATTTGCATCTGGGGAATTATTTCGGGGCGATTCGTCACTGGGCGGCCTTGCAGGATAAGTTTGACGAATGCCTTTATTGTGTGGTGGATTTGCACGCGATTACGGTATTTCAGCAGCCGGAGCAATTGCGTGAGAATACGCGCCAGCTAACGGCGGCACTGGTGGCCTGTGGGATCGATACGGACAAGCATATTCTCTACAACCAGTCGGCGGTTCCCGGTCATGCGGAACTGGGGTGGATACTGGGCTGCCATACGCCGCTGGGCTGGCTGAACCGGATGACACAGTTCAAGGAAAAAGCAGGCAAAAAGAAGGATATGGCCGTGCTGGGGCTGTATGGCTACCCGGTGTTGCAGGCGGCGGATATTCTGCTCTATAAAGCTACCCATGTGCCGGTGGGCGATGATCAGAAACAACATCTGGAGCTTTCACGGGACATTGCCGGAGCGTTTAACCGTGCGTATGAGCAAGAGTATTTCCCGCTGCCGGAGCCGATGATTATGGGTGAGGCCACCCGCGTGATGAGCCTGCGCGACGGCACGAAGAAGATGAGCAAGTCCGATGTCTCGGAATATTCCCGCATTCATCTGGATGACGATGCTGATACGATTGCGCTGAAAATCCGCAAAGCGAAGTCTGACCCTGAACCGGGCATTACCTATGACCCGGAGAAGCGGCCCGAAGCCTCCAACCTGCTGGTGCTGTATGCAGCCTCTACGGGCATGGACATGAAGGCGGCAGAAGCGGACGTAACGGCGCTTCAGTTTTCTCGGTTTAAGGAGCGGCTGGCGGAAGCGCTGACAGCGCATCTGGCTCCCATACGTGAGACTTATACCGAGCTGATGCAGGATCATGCACATCTGGACAGCATACTGGCGCACGGCGCCGCAAGGGCGGCAGCGATAGCGGAAACCACGATGCGAGAGGTCAGGGATATGGTTGGCTTCTACAGGGCGGTATGATGAGTTTGTTCGTCCGACTTATTATCTTTCCAATAGTGTTTGTGCGGCGTTTGCTATGGCCGATGATGAAAGGCTTTCTCGGTGTGCCGCTCAAGATTGTGGGCAGCTTTGTCAAGCGTGCCGGTATTTTTTACCTGATCGGCATCGGCGCGGTGATTTTTCTGTTCATGAAATATACGGACGGTGGCGGGCCCACTGAAATGCCGACCGACCCCGGCGCTCCTCCTCCGCCCGGTATGACGGCTGCCGATGACCCGCGTACCCGCGAGAAAATTACCGAGCTGCCGGAGATCAAAGGCAAAGTAGCCGATGCGAACAGCGCGTTCGTGAAAAGCGTGTTGCAAAAAATGGAGAAAAACGAGCAGATTATCTATGCGCGGGAATATAATTACGCGATGTATTATATGCCCAAAGGCGAGCCGCATCTGTGGGTCGGGCCGGGTGAAATTCTGTTTGGCAAAATAGAAGCGGGTGACCCGTATAAAACGAAGAGCGGCACCTATTGTCGCAGTTACAAAGAGCTGCTGTCGTATAAGGGGGAAGCGCAGACCTCGCACGGCAAAAGCTGCCAGCGCGCAGACGGACAAGGGTGGTGCAAGTTGC
>CAYMGS010000051.1:0-12926 GCA_964390025.1 uncultured Rickettsiales bacterium
CCAATATGATAAGTAACAACTCATGTCAATCAATTAGTGTCAACACGCCCTAGTTTTTATATCTATTGCAGGTTCCCCGTGTTTAGATTGAGGGCGGTAGCCTATCCAGTCTCCATTTGGCATTTGCTTGCCTTTGCCTGGGTAGTCTGGAGGAGTATTATCTTTACCGTCTTTTGTAAGCCGGTCAAATAGTTCCTTGGCCCTTTTCTCGCCACCTTTTATCACACGTATGTCGTGGCGATCACCTCTTTTTCCAATCGGCTTACCGTCCGGCATCAGAATATCGTGCAGGCGTTTAGTGGTTTGACGTGCAAGCCGCTCTGCTCGATACCGCGCCAGCCGTTCACCCACCTTACGTGTAATAGCGCGAATGCCCTGCACTGCCGCCCGGCTCCCCACCCATGCGGCGCGACCGATGCCGATGAAAATTAGTTCAGGATAAACCGGCTCCAGAGGCGGGTCATTGATGATTCGTGGCTTGATCGGCTCCGCGTAACAACGGCAGCCATAGGCCGTTCCGGGATGGCCGCCGGGTGGCGGGCTGTCCCAGCGGAAGACGCGGTCGTCATATTCAGCATGCTCTGCCCGTACCTTGTCATCATCGCGTGAGCGCCAGATATACTCCTCTACGCCTACCCATGCCTGCCTGCATGCATCCAGATTGCGCTGCAAGCGAGTTTGCACGCGCTCCGCCTCGGTCATAATCCGTTGATTGACCTGCGGCACCAGAGGTTTGTGGCTGCTAAATGCCTTCCACTCCATCGAACGGTCAACAAGCTGCATTTCCCTGCTCTCACCGGTATAGTACGAAACACCGCTTTTTTTGCCATCATGCAGGTAACTCTCCACACGCACAAACAGCCGTTCCATGACGCGCACAAACTGATAGGCAAAATTGAACTTCACCTCGTCCAGATACGGCTCATCGGGAAAGGTCAGCGGGGCAATCCCCCATGCACGCAATTGCCGCATGAAGGCGCTGTAATGCTCCGCCTCCCCTTCATCGATGATCTCCGCCGCCATCTCCATGGCACCAGCAATGGACGCCAGCGCATCGATGGTTTCTTCCTGCGAAAATTGTGGCTTCGGCGCAGAACGCCGTTTGGTTGCCGGCATGGGCCCTCCTTCTCTCGCAGACACTCTGGAGAAGCAGGCATTGTCCTGGAAGGGAGAAAGCGTGCTTAAGGGAGGTTTTTCCTCTTCTTTTTTGATAAAAAAATTCCTTGGATAACGCGCCCGGACGCGGTATGACGTAGCACCATTGTTCCACGATCATACAAAGGAATCACACGATCATGCCCAAAGTCCTCATTTCCGATAAGCTCAGCCCACAAGCGATTGAAGTATTTGAACAACATGGTATTGAGGTGGATAACAAGCCCGGTATGTCGCCGGATGAGCTCAAGGCATGTATCGGCCAGTATGACGGGTTGGCGATTCGCTCCGCTACCAAGGTGACTGCTGATGTATTGAAAGAGGCGACCAACCTGAAAGTCGTGGGACGTGCAGGTATTGGCGTTGACAATGTGGATATTCAGGCTGCCACTTCACACGGAGTGATCGTGATGAATACGCCGTTTGGAAACTCCGTCACGACCGCTGAACATTCGCTGGCTATGCTGATGTCACTGGCGCGCTCTACCCCGCAGGCCAATACTTCTACCCATGAAGGCAAATGGGAGAAGAGCAAATTCATGGGCGTGGAGCTGTATAATAAAACGCTCGGCCTGATTGGTTGTGGCAATATCGGCTCCATCGTTGCCGACCGTGCGCAAGGACTGAAAATGAAGGTCATCGCGTATGATCCTTTCCTCTCGCAGGAAAAGGCGCGGGAGATGAATGTTGAGAAGGTCGAGCTGGAGGAATTGTTCAAACGCGCCGACTTTATTTCGCTGCATACCCCACTCAATGATGCCACACGTGGTATCATCAACAAGGACTCCATTGCCAAAATGAAAAAAGGCGTGCGTATCGTTAACTGCGCGCGCGGTGGGCTGGTGGTTGAATCCGACCTGAAAGATGCCGTGGAGAGTGGTCAGGTGGCCGGTGCTGCCATGGATGTGTTTGAGCAGGAGCCTGCCAAAGAAAACATCCTCTTCGGGCTGGAGAACGTGATCTGCACACCGCATCTGGGCGCCTCCACCACCGAAGCGCAGGAAAACGTGGCGGTACAGGTGGCGGAACAAATGGCCGATTACCTGAATAACGGTACGATTACCAACGCCATTAATATGCCTTCCGTCTCTGCGGAGGATGCTGCCAAACTTTCCCCGTATATGCAGCTGATTGAGCAACTGGGCAGTTTCGCTGGACAATTAACGGAAAGCGGCCTGAAAGCCATTACCATTGAATATGAAGGCAAGGTCAGTGATTTCAATACCAAACCGCTTACCTCCATCGCACTGCGCGCTATCCTCGCTCCGCAATGCGAAACCGTGAATATGATTAATGCGTCGCTGATTGCCAAGGAGCGTAATATTGACGTGAAGGAAAGCAAGAGTGAGAAAGGCGGAAATTATCAAAGTCTGGTACGCATCATTGTGACCACTGACAAACGCTCCCGTGAAATTGCCGGTACGCTGTTTGGTGATAAGCCGCGTATTGTAGAACTGCATGGTGTGAAGCTGGAAGCAAGCCTCGGCCCATTGATGCTCTATGTGAACAATGAAGATAAGCCGGGCCTGATCGGGAATGTCGGTAGAATGCTGGGCGATGCAGGCATTAACATTGCTAACTTCCATCTGGGCCGTAATGAGGCGAA
Organism: uncultured Rickettsiales bacterium; assembly: GCA_964390025.1. Classification (GTDB taxonomy): domain Bacteria; phylum Pseudomonadota; class Alphaproteobacteria; order Rickettsiales; family UBA998; genus CAYMGS01. The sequence continues at coordinate 2,762 of CAYMGS010000051.1, forward strand.
AGACGATGCGGTAGCGCTGATTGAGGTAGATCAGGAAGTGGCGGCCGATATGGTGGACGACATTGCCAAACTGCCAAGCGCCAAACAGGTAAAGCTACTGAAGTTCTAAATATAAGAAGCGGGCTGTTTACGTTGCATTGAACTGGTTGAAGTGATCGTCATACACTTCACACAGTGCGCCAATAGTAATCGGCAGTGTCAGTAACAGAAATATCGGTATTGTCGCAGCGATAAAATTAACAAATAACACCAGATACAGGCTGATAAAGTTGTCGCCGCCTATGGAGCGTACAGCATGCATACTTGCACTGAGTGCATCAATGGTACCCATCCCGTGATCTGCTGCATAAAACGGAGCGTAAAAGAACCACATCATCAGCAAACTGCCTGGCAATAATATCAACGCCAGAAGAAGGGGTCCGGCGAGACTTGCCAGTATCGTAGGCACGACAAAAACAGGCAGGGCAATGAGTGCAGATACGCCAAGTATGTGAAGGCCCGAGCGTTTTACCATATTCACGAAGAAATGACCGCTTAGCAACTGCATACGTGCTTTTCTCAACGTTGCCATAAGATAGAGTGAGAACAGAAAATAACCAATGATCCCGGCAATAATAATAAATACAGGCCCTGTACCCGTAACTGTCGCGATGATGGTATTGAGGATCACCGCCAGCAGAAGGAAGACGCCGGTATATACACTCATGATAAGGTTTTGCGCAAAAAACTCTGCTCCTCTTTTCGCGAGCTGCATGAATCCCAGCGATACTTTAGGGGCTTCTTCTACCACTACGGAAGATTCCATCTCTATAAAGACATCAGCCAGATCATCAATGCTCTCTGCAGGACGGTAGGTTTCCTCTCCCTGCACCATGACAGGTGTCTGGCGTCCCACCTGCCCGTTACGGATTTTCCGTATCATTGAAATCAGGTCAAACGGCCCTAACTGATGGTGCTCTTCTTCGATGTAATATTGCGTATTCATACGGCAATGGCTTTAACGGGGTTGTTGGTATTCTCAACTTCCTGCATAATCAGGTCGGCGAAGTCACTCAGGAAGACAGACCCCTGAATTGTCCGCTGGATAAACACGTTGCGCTTATCTTTTTCATCCTTTTTACGTTTTACCAGCCCGGCCATCCCCAGTACATCTAATGCACGACAGACAGCAGCCTTCGATATACCTAATGACTCCGATATATGCTTTACGGTGTGCGGGCCCTCACGCAGATACACGGTCATCAGGATGCTGAACTGACGTGCGGAGAGGTCGTGCTGCATTTCTTTCAGGCCACGGGTTACAACCCGATGCCAGAAATCAAGGGCGTTCATGGTGGTAAGTCCCTGCATGCTGTCTCCTCTGTAAATCCTGTTCATCATAGATAGGCAGTTTCGGGCGGCAAGGCAACCCTGATCCATCATGAGTCGTGTTTTACGTATATTTTTTTACCAGCGCGTAGAGCGCGCGAAGCCCCATGGCTTCACCGCCTGCAGGCCTTCCTGGCCGTGAGGACAGGTTCCATGCCATCATATCCACATGTACCCATTCTTTGGTATGTGAGACGAAGCGCTTTAGATAGAGTGCCGCGGTAATTGCTCCCCCGTAACCGGAAGAAGAGATGTTATTCAGGTCGGCCACCGCGCTTTTCAGGTGATCGTCATACGGCATAAAGAGGGGTAGTCGCCATAACGGATCTTCCCAGGCCTGCGCAGCTTCCTCTAAATTTCGAGACAGCTTATGTGAGTCCGTGAAAAAGGCTGGCATGTCGGCACCCAGTGCCACACGTGCTGCCCCGGTCAGCGTTGCACAATCAATGATAAGCGCCGGTTTTTCTTCATCTGCCTCGTAAAGTGCATCACAAAGTACAAGGCGGCCTTCCGCGTCTGTATTGCCTATCTCTACCGTCAGCCCTTTGCGTGTCTGAATCACATCCTGAGGGCGGAATGCATTACCTGCCACACTATTTTCAACGGCAGGAATCAGCACTCTGAGGCGCACCGGAAGTTTAGTGCGCATAATCATACTGGCCAGCCCCATCACGGCAGCTGCCCCGCCCATATCCTTTTTCATCAGCTTCATGTTACCGGGGCTTTTCAGGTCAAGCCCGCCGGTATCAAAGCACACACCTTTACCCACCAGCGTGATTTTTGGGTCTTTTGCTTTTCCCCATGTCAGGTCAATCAGGCGTGGTGGGTCATCACATGCCTGCCCCACCTCGTAAATAGCGGGATAGTTCTTTTTCAGTAAGTCTTTCCCCACAATCACAGAGCATTTTGCACCATGCTCTTTTGCCAGCTTACGTGCTTCCTCCGCCAGCTCAGATGGCCCCATCGCATTGGCCGGACTATTGATAAGGTCACGCACCAGTGTGGCAGACTCCACAAAAGCCTGTACTTCCGATATATCGACGGCACGAGGCACAATGAGTGCGCTAAACGTATCCTCGGCTGGCTCGGAGCGAAAGCGTGTGAATGTGTAACATGCCAGCCCCCAGCCAATTGCCATGCGGGTAAGCTGCTCAGGTGCAGGCTCTTTGGTGAGTGTGCATTCCAGCTTATAGGTGGCCTGCGGCAAGGCGGGCGGAAGGTGTGCCAGAGACCAGATCACCGGGCCTGAACCGGCTACAGCCCATATCTCTTTCGTGTTACCCTTACTATCTGGTACAGAAATCCAACTGTTTTCAGTGCGGGCGTTGAAGCCCTGCTCCTTCACCCAGTTTTTAACCATGGCAGGTTGTTTCTTCAGGTGGCTGGCAAATGTTTTCTTATCAAGCAGACGTAAGGTAACAGACTTCTTACGAGACGTCGAAGGTAGCAAAAAATCACTCATGACATCACCGCGACTTCTTTTTTCCTGCGTCTGCGGTTAGGTGTTTCCAGCGATATAACGCGCTCGGCAGGCAGGCAGAGACGGGCTTGTGTTCCCTTGCCCTTTTCGCTGTCAATATCGAGCCGGCCTCCATGCAAACAGGCGAACTCTTTTGCCACAGCCAGCCCCAGCCCTAAACAGACTTTCTCCGGGCATGAGGAGAACATGCTGCTTTTCTTATGAAGTGCATCCTGCAGTTGGGCGAGATGGTCAGCTGAGATACCATCCCCGTGATCGTAGACGGCAAATATCAGGCGCCCCTGTTTGCCAATGTAGCAATCCATGACCACTTCACTTCCGGACGGGCTGAAACGGATGGCATTGGCCAGTATGTTACCAAGTGCACGGGTGATCTTTGCCTGATCACACTTTATCATCACGCGGGGCCATGTCTTTGTCATTTTCAGGGTTATACGCCGACAAAAAGAATCATGCCGATGTAGTTTCATGGCCAGTTCTGCAAGCTCTTCCGGAGAAAAGCGATGGTCATGAATGTCCGTATCTCCCACTTCAATGCTGGCCACTTCCAGCATATCATTGATTCTGCCGAGCAGCATATGGCCGCTTTCACGGATATTGCCCAGATAATCACGATATTGCTTGTCTTTGATTTCACCATGGATGCCCATCTCAATCATCTCGGCAAATCCTAAAATGGCATTCAAGGGGGTGCGTAACTCATGACTCATGTGACCAAGGAATTCTGCGCGCGCACGGTGGGCGAGCTCTGTCTCAATGCGAGCGGTACGTAACACACGCTCGGTTTCCATTTCACGGCCAATATAGCGCATCACGACAGCTATCACTGGTGCCCGGCTTTCACCTGCTGCCAGTCGCGGTGCCAGTGAAAACTCATACCAGCGATACCCCACATGTGTAGAGCCGTATTGCGCACGAAATCGTAACGGCTGAATTGGCTCATCATTACTCCGCCCTTTCAGACTGGCATGTAATTCCTGAAGCTTACGAAATAAAAGCTGGCGGTGCTGGGGATGAAAATAATCTGCAAATAACGGGCCTTTACAATGATCAGTTTCCAGACCCGTCATTTCTTCCCAGTTAGAGCCAAACGCCATGCCTTCACCTTTGTGGTTCAGGCTACAAAAACTAATTTCACCAAGCGTCAGTAGCTGATCGTTTTCATCGGCAGGACTGAGTCGTTTGTGAGATGTGTCGTATAGGGGTTCGGCGTCCTCGCCATGTGTGCCTGCGACTCCGCCAAGAGCAGAGAGAGTGGTTTGCGCCGCCATTTCCAGGCTGCTCGCATACATCTCCTTCCACCATTCCCAGACGAACACGTTACCACCACCTTTATCATCATGGGGTGCTTATATTTTTATTGAGACCCCTTTACCTTGGGAAGAGTTTGCCTAACAGATCGTTTCCTGTCACCCCTATATCTGGTGGGGTGTGCCGGAATAGTGTGATAAGTCTAGTGGTGTGGTAAGTTGGCATCCATTGCCGAGAGCAATGCTGCATGACGCTGCACTTCATGTACACGTAAATAATCCACTCCGGCAGCCGCCAGCACAGAGGAAAATGCCAGTGTCAGATCATCCCGTTCCGGTGCCGGTAACGCTGTGAATAATGTAAGAAAGGATTTACGTGAATGGCCAACCAGCAATGGTCTGCCTATGCCGCATAGCTCCTGAATACGAAGCAGCAAGGTAAGCGATTGCGTTGGTGTTTTACCAAAACCAATCCCGGGATCGAGAATAAAACGCTCTCGTGCAATGCCCATCTCTTCCAATGCATCCAGACGCTCCAGAAAGTACGCTGCCAGTGCTGCTACCGGATCTTCTTTTTCCTGTAAGGTAAGCGCCGGGTTGGGTGGCACCCCAAGTGAATGCATGATAACCAGCGGACAATCAGATGATGCAACCACATCCACCATCGCTGCATTGGCAAATCCGGTGACATCATTGATCCAGTGTACACCCGCATTCAGTGCCCTCTCGGCAACATGCGGGTGAAACGTATCTACGCTCACTACGCCTCCGCATGCATTGGCCAGCGCCACCGCTTCCGGCAGAACATGGGTTAGGCGCTCCCATTCTTCGTCAGCGCTGAGCCACAGCGCTCCCGGACGTGTGGATTGTGCTCCAATATCCACCACGGCGGCACCGGCTTTAAAAGCCTGATCGACTTTAGCAATGGCGGTATCCGGTGCATCAGCCTTCCCTCCATCGGAGAAGGAGTCCGGCGTTACATTCACGATGGCCACCAGCTTACTCATATCGCGACATCCCTTCCCTAGATAATCCACGTACAATATCAGATGCGCGGGCCTTCACCGCCGGATGCATCCAGTCCGGTGCAATATCTGCAAGGGGCAGCATCACGAAGGCGCGGTTGAGCATTTCTGTGTGCGGTACGTTTATTTGCCCGGTACGCAGAATCGTATCACCCAGAAATAACAGATCAATGTCAATCACCCTCGGTGCCCAGTGCCCGGAAGGTAGGCGGCCAATGTTACGTTCAATGTTTTGAGTGGCCTGCAATATATCTTCCGGTGAAATATAACGCTGACAACGGGCTGTTACCACCTGATTGAGAAACGGCCTGTCCCATGACTCTTCCGCCTCTTCGGGCAATAAGGCCTCAGTTTCATAGATAGGTGAGCTGGTCATACGAGAGAGGTAAGGTAATGCGCTTAGAGCTTTTCGCGCCTGCTCAAGGTTGCTGCCCCTGTCTCCCAGATTGCTGCCCAGCCCAAAACCAATCAGCACTGTATCAGTCACTGCCAAGCAACACTCCATCCGGCAGGTCGGTATATACAAAACTCGCACCGCCGGTCAGCGCCGGTATGGGCGCGCCAATTTTGTGCATCCTGATCCAGATCTTCACTTCACGATATGCATCCCCCATCTGGTGCAGCATATTAGCCCGAATTGCCTCATAAAGTTGTATTGTAAGATACTCAATATGCAGAAAACGTTTATCCTTTACATACGTCTCCAACTCTGCCGCCAGTGCATCATAGCACATTACCTCAGAGTCATCCTGACGGCTTGCCGGAGGCAACTCAGGGAAAAAGAATTTCACCGATACTTCCACCGGCTGCAGGCGGGCACGTTCTTCATCCCAGCGTCCCAGATAGACGGAAAGATGCAGCTTGTACAGATTCAGGCACGCAGGATAGGAAACAGACATGATCGCTCCTCAGGTTTCAATCAGATGAAGGTGTAGCCGATCCCCTGCCTCAGGTCTAGAGGGATGATAGGCCCTCCCGTAGCACATACCAGATTATGCTTGTCTCTCTCCCGCCTCTGTGTGAGAGTGAAAAAGAACGTCAGGGAACGTATATGGAATACGTTTATATCAACGGTGAATATAAAGCGCGCAAAGATGCGGTTGTCTCGGTAGAAGACCGGGGACTGCGTTTTGGCGACGGCGCGTTTGAGACCATCTATGTGCGCGATGGCGTGCCATATCTATGGGAATACCATCACCGCCGCCTGCTGGAAGGGCTGAATGCCTGCCAGATCGGTTTTGACAATAACAACCTGCGGGAGATCACAAGAGAGCTCATCAGCCGTAATGAGATGGAAGAAGGTATTCTCAGGATTTCAGTCACACGCGGCGAAGGCAGCCGGGGCTACCTGCCCTTCCCCAATATTGGCGGGCGTGAGCCTACCATCATCATTGAAACAACACAGTATCAGCCGCCCGGCCTCGAAGAACTGGACTCACTGGATATCACCCTTGGCGTGTCCTCATATGAGAAAATGTCTCCCAAGGCACTACCCACACAATACAAACTCATGCAGGGCATGAACTCCATCCTCGCCCGTATTGAGGCAGAGCGCAAAGGTCACTTCGACAGCCTGCTGCTCAGCCGCGAAGGGGTGGTAAGCGAGTGCAGCTCCTCCAATATCTTCTGGTGTATTGGCAAAACCCTCTTTACACCGTCACTGGAATCGGGCTGTCTGGCCGGAGTGACACGTGAACGTATTGCGGAAATCTCGGAATATCGTGTGAGACAGGATCGCTTCAAGCTACGTCACCTGCTTAAAGCCAATGCGGTTTTCATCTGTAACTCAGCATTTCTTGTGCTGCCGGTGAACAAGCTTGCGGGCTACACTACGGACTGGAGCGCCAGTAAAAAGCTGGCAAAAATCTACCGTATGATGCTTGAGAAAGACATTGCTTCTCAGTCGGAAGACTAGAAAAAGCCTTGCATTACGATACACCCACGCCTACCCTCCGCGCCTGAGCAGAAGGAGATGCATATGTGGATTCGTATTATCCTGATTATTATTGTACTGGCAGTAGCCGCTTACGGCTTCGTATGGTTCCGGCACGCCGACCAGACCGAAGAGATGATTGTGGCTACGATTGAGCGCTGGAATGCAGACGATAAAGGCATTGAGGTTACCTATGAGGATATCAGCGTCTCCGGCTTTCCTTTTACCTTTGAGACCCATATTACAAACCCGGCGATCAAAACCGATACCACGAAGCTTACCAGCTCCATGTTTACCGGGTTTGTTCCTCCGGTGCAGGCGCCGGATACCCTGCCCCCTATGACAGATAATATCACCATGGATGGTGATGTGGTGCTCAGCACCAATTATTTTACCCGCACATTTGGCATGACCTTTGAGGGCACCAGCACCGGAGAGTCGCATGTGGGTGATAAAATCCTGCGCTGGAAAACCTCTAATGATACGCTGGGAGGCTGCTCCGTTACGGTGACGCCGGAAGCGAATATGTCGATTTTCTCCGAGCATATGTTCAGCCATCTTTCCGAACCGAAGAATATCATCGACAATTTCCGCAGTATCGATTGCCTCGGCGGTCACATGGAGGTCGTGAATCAGGAAACAGGGGATATGCTCCACCGTGGAGGCGATCAGATTTTTTCCGTATCGCTTACGGACAAAGGTGAAAATGAAGTCAGCATTAATGCGGCACTCAGTTCGCGTGATCTGGAAATGAGCGACACATGGCGCAAATGGATGGATGACATTATGAACATGATGAATGTCCATTATGAGCCCACGGATATTTTGCCCATTAACAGCCACGCTGAAATTGGAAAACAGGATATTGATGTCCAGTTTTCCTATACCGGGCCTTTTGATGTGGAAAACATGCCTGAAGATGCCAATATCTATGCGCAGGCCAGTGACTTCAGTGTTACCAATGACCTCTACACGCTCTCCATGCCATTTACGCTGAATATCCAGCGTAATGGCTCGCAAGTGACAGGCAGTTTCACGCTGGATGGTGAAACCCGTTATGAAGAAAAAATGGATGACGTGGTGCGGCGTTCCGTCAATCAGATGGTGGATGACGTCTATGCCGGCAAAAAACCAAAATTTGATATGATTCTGAATGATATGAGCACACGAATATCATCGGATGAATACAAAAAGATTCTGGACGGTATGGTTCCGGCGCTTGGTAAATTCTCAACAGTTATTACAAAAGCGGACGTGACATTTAAAGGGAGTGAGAATGCTGAATTCCATCATCCGGAAGGTACTGTTAATATCGCTGACCTCCAGTTGAAGATGGGTGACTATGGCTTCAGTATGGACGGCTCTGCTACCATGCCACCGCCGCGTGGAGAGCTTAGCCTGCGTTGTCATAAATGCCGCGATACTGTGGACAAGCTTCTTTTGTATATCATTAACTTCCAGACACTTGTGGCTCTCACTGACCCACAGTCTGTTGTTTTCCCCGTGTCACATGAGTTTCGCAGCGCTATCGGAAACTTTGTCGAAGCCATCAGTGTGCCCATTGAAGGTCAGTCCGATGATCGCGTGATCGTGGTCAGCGACAGCGGTAATGGCCAGACTATTATTTCCGGTAAAAACATGGAAGAGGTGATGATGCTTGGCATGCAAATGATAATGCCGCATCTCATGCAAACGCCACCTCCCGGAATGCCGGTGCAGTAACACGCATCATGCCGTCGGCACCTGACCCGTTACAGCTTGCGGAAAAGCTACATAATCAGGGAGAAGATTTTGCGCTTCTGTATTCCGGTCTGCGCACTTCCTATTCGGGTGAACATACCTTGCTAGCACATGGCACGCTGGAAACCGTTACTGCTGATACACTCACGGAGTTTAGCCAATACCGGCAAGGACAATGGTTCGGCTGGCTGGGTTACGGCCTGCGCCGGAGCATAGAAGAGCTGCCTGCAGACGCACCTTCCATTATTGATGTGCCGCCTCTCCATATGACGCGGTTTGAGCATGTGGAGCAGTTTGATGCTCTAACGCAGCCTGAGGTGACAGACACAGAAAATACCCCCTCCGGTATCACTTCGCTGCATTCCAATATGGCTAAAGAGGAATATCTGCAGAAGGTCTCGGATACCATTGAGCGCATTCATGCCGGGGCATTTTATCAGGCCAATATCACCCGGAAATTCTACGGTACACTGACAAACACCACCTCACCCGCCGCCATCTTCAGACACCTGTGTGCTATCAGCCCTGCCCCGTATGCAGCGTGGCTACGGTTTGGCAATGTGCATATTGTGTCTTCCAGCCCGGAGCTTTTTTTAAAGATCACCCCGGAGGGTCATATGGTCACACGCCCAATCAAGGGCAGTGCCCCCGCTTCTTCTCCGGCGCAGGCACTGGCATGCAGCACCAAAGATCAGGCCGAGAACCTGATGATCACCGACCTGATGCGCAATGATTTTTCCCGTACTGCTTTGCCGGGCAGCGTGAAAGCCGGGAAGCTCTTCGAGATTGACAGTTTCAGTACCATTCATCATATGTCTTCCACGGTAGAGGCGACGCGTGACCCACAACATTCACTGCTCAACACCATAGAAACCTGCTTTCCCCCGGGATCCATGACCGGGGCACCAAAGATAGCCGCGATGAAATGGTGCTCACAGATGGAACAGATTGAGCGAGGCGTCTACAGCGGAGCGCTTGGCTGGGTTGGCCCGGATGCATGCGAACTTTCCGTCGTCATTCGCACTCTTATCATTCAGGGAAACCGGTTTGAGTTCCAGGTGGGCGGTGGCATCGTAGCAGACTCAGACCCTGAGACGGAATGGCGCGAAACTATGACCAAGGCTCGCGGCATTGCCGGGGCATTGGGGATTGATAATACCGAATTGTATCAATTATAGGTGTATTGTTTTCGTGCATGAGGAGATGGTGCGCAGCAGTATCTTTGTGCTGCCTTCGGCGTTTGAAGGCTTCGGCATTGTGGTGGTGGAGGCGCAGCGGGCCGGGCTGCCTTGCGTGGCATTTAAGGATTGTAACGGCCCTAACATACTGATAGAACCCGGCGTCACGGGAGAGCTGGATGAAAAACGCT
>CAYMGS010000052.1:0-5635 GCA_964390025.1 uncultured Rickettsiales bacterium
ATTAATGGCCTTGCTGGAGAAGCGCAAAAAGCAGCTGGCCGCCGAAGGGTTGTTTGACCCCGCACGCAAGCAGCAACTTCCCTACCTGCCGGAGACGATCGGCGTCATCACCTCCCCCACCGGCGCGGTGATACGTGACATCCTGCACCGTATTGCCGAGCGTTTCCCCGTGCATGTACTGGTTTGGCCCGTCGCGGTGCAGGGCGAGGGCGCGGCAAAGCAGATCGCCGCGGCTATTGAAGGGTTTAATAATATAACCGATCGCGCCCCGTGCGCGCCTGCTGGCGCTCCGATGGCGCATGGCTCAGGGCTGAGTCGGTCTACTGACCTCCCTTCACATTCATCATTAGACGAGGAAGCGTCGCCTACTCGCCTCGGCGAAGCTGAAGTAGCTTTGCTACGGCGTAGCCGGGTTGCGGAGGGCAGTAGCCCGGAGCAGGGGCAATTAAATAAACCTAACCTCCTGATTGTTGCGCGTGGTGGTGGTTCGCTGGAAGATTTGTGGGCCTTCAACGAGGAGATTGTGGTACGGGCAGCGGCGGCATCGCATATCCCGCTGATCTCCGCTGTGGGACATGAAACCGACACCACCCTGATTGATTTCGCCGCCGACAAGCGCGCCCCCACCCCAACCGCTGCCGCAGAAATGGCCGTGCCGGTGCGCAGTGAATTGCTGGCCTGGGTGAGGGAACAGGACAGCCGGATGTATACGGCCCAGACCCGGCGGCTGGAGCATCAGCGTGAACGTATCAGCGGGCTGGCACGCGGGCTTCCCAGACCTGCCGCACTCATGGCACAGTCACAGCAGCAGCTCGATGGCCTGACCGAACGGCTGGGGCATGCATTACCACGCGGCCTTCAGCGCAAGCAGGAAACACTGCGTGCTGCCGGCGCGTTGCTGAGCGCCCGCACCCTGCTGCAACGTATTCAGGAGGCCCGCACTACCTTGACCCATCTCCACCAGCAGGCCACGCTGCAGGTGCAGCACCGCCAGGAGCGGGATGACGCACGCCTTGCCAGTGCCACCCGAATGTTAGAAAGCCTGAATTATACCAATGTGCTGAAAAGGGGCTACGCGCTGGTGAAAAAACCGGACGGCGCATTGGTAACCTCGGCCAACGCTGCCAGCGGCCCCCTGTCACTCGTCTTCCATGACGGGGAAGTCAGCGCCCAGACAGGCGATGCTCCTGCAAAAAAACCTAAGAAGACAGCACCCTCCGCTTCGCAAAAAGAGCAGGGGAGTTTGTTTTAACTGCCCTGCTTACGCCTGCTGACGTGAACATACTGTTCGCGTTTCTTCACAACGGGGAAAGAAACGCGAAACGGAGGTCAGCAGACCGAGTCCTTTAGTCACGTGAAGCGCGTTAGGCTCACTCGCCGCGCTAGCGCTGGCGCAGCGGGTCTGCCGAGCAGCAGGCGAGGTGAGGAGCATACTGCTATATCCCTACACATGAAAAATATTACGTATGTAGCGGATCAGCAGGTAAAACAGCCAGCACCCAACCAGACAGCCTGCCAGCAGGGGGCCGAATACAGGCAAAATAAAATCGCTAAAGCCCAGTGGCACTTCGCTGGTCTGCCAGACATCGACCATCGATTCATACAGCTCGATCATATAGGCGGGGTGATAAAAATAGGCCTGCATCTCCGGCCCGTAATAGAAGTAGGCCGCTCCGCAAATACCTGCATAGACCGGGCCGAACATCACCAGGATGAACAGCAGCGGCACCCCGATCAGGAGCCCGAGAATCAGAAACGGGTGCATCATATCCATACGCTCAAGCCCTACTTCACCGCGTTGATCTTTGCAAGCGCAGGAGCAAGACACGCCTCCAGCGCCGTTGTATCCTCAAACACCAGTGACACCGGCAACACCTGTACGTTTTTACGGTAGGCCTCCGGCACGCGCACCGCATCTTTTTCCGTGGTCATCAGCTGCGCCTGATGAGCATTGGCCTGCTTTATCAACGCCTCCAGCTCAGCCTCCGTATAGGGGTGATGATCCGCAAACGCGACAGCTTTTACTACCTCCGCACCGCTCTCACGCAATGTGGTGAAAAACTTCTCTGGCCTGCCGATTCCGGCGAAGGCCACCACCTTGCCCTGCGGCACCTCACGGGCCTCCAGCCGCGCATGCAGAATAGGCAGATCAGGCGGCAAAAGCTGTTGCACTGCTGTTGTATCCTCCCCAATCAGAATCACCGCATCTACCTTTTTCAACCCCTCACGCAGCGTTTCTCGCAGCGGCCCGGCGGGAAGTGTACGTCCGTTGCCAAAACCATACCCGCCGTCAATTATCAGGAATGACATATCTTTTTTGATGGTAGGGTTTTGCAACCCGTCATCCATGATAATCAGCTCGGCACTCTCCAGCACTGCCGCAGTGGCTGCCGTCAGCCGCCGCTTGGCTACCCAGCATGGCCCGTGCTTTGCTATCAGCAGCGGTTCATCCCCTACCTCCTCCGCTGTATGGGTTTTTGGGTCTACCCGTACCGGCCCGAGCGTACTGCCGCCGTATCCGCGGCTAATACACTGCGCCTTGATACCTTGCTCCAGCATATGCTCAAGCAGCGCTATTACCACCGGCGTTTTTCCGGCTCCCCCTGCCGTCAGGTTGCCGACACAGATCACCGGTACCGACAACGCTTTGGGTATGATCGCTCCTACACGGTAGCGATGTGCAATATGATACAGAGCCGCAAGAGGAAGCAGGGCGGTAGAAAGCACGCCTTTTTTATGCCAGAAGCGCGGTGTCTTCATGAGGCTGGATCCTCCGTACTCACGGCATCCAGATACGGCCGTAATGCTTCCAGCACCTGCTCAATCACCTGCTGGTTGTCCTGCACCGCTTTATAGGCGGCACGCGCAATCTCTTCTTCCCAGTCATGATCGCGCAGCAGGTCACTCACATGCGCTCCCAGTTCAGCAGCACTGGGCACACGTATGGCCCCCTGCACCGCTTCCAGCTCCATGCAGAATTCTGTGAAATTATCCATGTGCGGCCCGTACAAAATCGCACAATCCAGGCGGGCGGGCTCAAACGGATTCTGCCCACCATGCGGCACCAGCGATCCCCCCATAAACACAATACCGGCTACCCGGTAAAACAGGCCCAGTTCGCCCATCGTATCGGCTACATAAATATCGGTTTCCTGCGTAATCGGCTCTTTATGACTTCGCTGCGCCACCTGAAGGCCTGAGTCTTTCAGACCGGCCACAATGTCATCTCCCCGGTGGCTGTGACGCGGCACGATGATACTCAGCAACGCCGGGAAGCTCTCTTTCAGGCTCTGATGCACGGAGGCAACAATCGTCTCCTCCCCCGGATGGGTACTGGAAGCCAGCCACAGCGGACGATCACCCGTCTGCGCCACCAGTTCGCCGGTGGCTTTCGAGTTCGCTTCCAGGGGCGGTGCCGAGAACTTGAGATTCCCGCGCTGCTCCACCCGGGTGGCTCCGAGATTTTTAAACCGGCGGGCATCAGTCTCACTTTTTGCCAGAATTAGCGTGAAGGCCCGCATCATGGTACTGGCTACATTTCGGAAGCGGAACCAGCGCCGCATCGACCGTTCGGAAATGCGGGCATTGAGGAGAAACATCGGGCAGCCGGTTTTTTCTGTCATCAGGATCATATTCGGCCATAATTCGGATTCGACCCACAGCGCCATGTCAGGCTTCCAGTGCTTCAGAAACCGGCGAATGCTTTGCGGCGTATCAACCGGTGTAAACTGATGCACGGCGGTATTGGGCAGACGCTCCACTGCCATTTTCGCCGAAGTCACCGTCACGGTGGTCAGCAGAAAACGCACATCGGGATAGGTTTCTCCAATACGCCGAATCAGGGGAATCACCGAAAGCGCTTCGCCCATACTGGCCGCATGAAACCACAATAACGTACCGTGTGGTCGCGGCAGTGATGCCCTGCCAAACCGTTCCTGCATACGGGAGGGGTCTTCCTTGCCACGCCAGGCCCGCACGCGCAGATAAAGCGGCAAAAACATATGCGCTATAAAACTCAGACTTCGATACAGCCCTGTCATACCGGTGCTACTCCCACGGCCTCATCTGCCATTTCCGTCATATGGTTCAGGCGTGTCTCAACCTGCGCGCATGCCGCCTCTACCGGCTGATCTTTGGGGATGATCATCGGCGCATCCACCATAAACCGCGCGCGGCTAAAAGGCAGAGGTATCATAAACCTGTCCCAGCTACCAAGGCGTTTATGCGGGGCAGCTGACCAGCTGCAGGGCACCACAGGCAGGCCGGTGGCCTGCGCCACAAACACAATGCCGGGCGCTGCTTGCTGTCTGGGACCGCGTGGGCCGTCCGGCGTGATGGCCAGATTATCTCCGGCTTTCGCCAGTTTCAATAGACCACGCAGCGCTGCTGTGCTGTTCCGGTTGCTCGACCCCTCCACCGTGCGAATTCCGAAATGCGCAATCACCCGCGAGATCAACTGCCCGTCATTATGCCCGGAAATCAGCACATGCATTGTGCGCCCTTTCGGGATGACCAGCGAACACAGTAGAAGCCGTCCATGCCAGAAGGCAAAGATCGCCTGTTTCTCACCGCTGACATACGGTTCAGAAGCCGGGTCGCTTTCCATACGCATGCGCAGCGTCCAGCCGAGCAACCGTATATAGCCTGCCATCAGCGCACAAAGAACAGCGTGCGTAGCAGGATGCTTGAGCAGGCGTTTAAACGGTCGGAATGTCATGACTGATCGCGCTGAAACTGGGTCTCATAGAGTGTGAAATACGCACCTTTAGCTTGCAGTAGCGCATCATGCGTGCCGGATTCCACCACTCGCCCGCGCTCCAGTACGTAAATCATATCCGCATGGCGAATAGTCGAGAGGCGATGCGCAATCACCAGTGTGGTGCGGTTGGTCATCAGATCGCTGAGTGCCTGCTGCACACTGTGTTCCGACGTAGCGTCCAGTGACGAGGTTGCTTCATCCAGCAGCAGGATCGGTGCATTCTTAAGCATGGCACGGGCAATCGAGATACGCTGGCGCTGACCGCCGGAGAGCTTCACACCGGAAGGGCCGATGCGTGTGTCATACCCGTCCGGCATACGTTCGATAAAACCATGCGCATCCGCAGCGCGGGCCGCCGCTTCCACCTCCTCACGCGTTGCCCCTTCCCGGCCATACGCGATATTCTCATACACCGTATCATCAAACAGCATCACTTCCTGACTCACCAGCCCAAGATTCTCCCTCAGCGAGGCAAAACTCACATCCGCAATATCCTGCTCGTCAATCAGGATACGCCCGGCAGACGTGTCATAAAAACGCAGGATCAGGTTCATGATCGTCGTCTTGCCTGCCCCGGAAGGGCCCACCAGCGCCACCATTTTCCCTGCTGGCACCTCAAGCGTCACATCCTGCAAGGCTGGCACTTCGCCTTCATAATGGAAGCTGACCTGCTCAAACCGTACCTCGCCACCCTCCAGTTGTAGCGGGGCGGCATCCGGGGCTTCGGTAATGCGTGGGCGTGTATCGAGCGCATGGAACACGCGTTGCGCTGCCGCCAGTCCTTCCTGCAAATGCGTGTTAAGCCCCGCAATACTGCGAATGGGTTTGTAGGCCAGTAACATCGCAGCAATAAAGGACATAAATGCCCCCGCCGTC
>CAYMGS010000052.1:5645-12681 GCA_964390025.1 uncultured Rickettsiales bacterium
ATCGCAGCAATGGCGACCGAGGTGATGGCCTCGATCATCGGGCTGGCTGCCGCCTGCACGCGGGAGGCTTTCAGGTAGAGCTGGCACAGACGCTCGATCATCGCGCTCGCCCGTGAGACTTCAAACTCCTCGCGACCGTAAGCCTTCACCATACGCACCGCATCGAACGTCTGGTCTAACTGTCCGGCAAATTCTCCAAGCTGGCGCTGCGTGCCGTCGGAAATCTTGCGCATACGTTTACCCAGCCTGAGCACCGGGAAGATAGTAAAGGGGAAGATGGCGATAGCAATCAGCGACAATTCCCAGTTCTGGTAAAACATAACCCCCACGAGGAAGATCATCGACAGCAGCTCTTTCGCCATGCCGGTAAGCAGACTGGAAACGGCATTGCGCATCAGCTGGATGTCATGTGTAAACCGCGAGATCAGTTTGCCGGTGGACTGGTCATGGAACAGGCTGATATCCGAATGGAGCAGGTGGCTGAACAGCTCCATTTGCAATGTCGCGATAATACGCTGACCGACATGGCGCATCAGGATAGTCTGACCATAACTCGCCGCCCCGTTGAGCAGGGCCACCACGACCACCGCCGCCGGAATCCACAGCAGCGCGGATTCATCCTTTTCCACGAAAATATAATCCAGTGCCGGTTGCAGCAGGTAAGCATTGGTCGCTGTTGCCGCCGCCGCAATCACCATACAGACCACTGCCGCCGCCACCTTGCCGGAATGCTGGCTCAGATAGTCCCGTAGAATACGGTGAATCAGGATACGGGTTGTGGATACCATGTGCCGCCTTTAATTACCGGCTACCATCAACCCGTCGATACGCAGGGTGGGTGCGTTAGTCGCATATTTAAAGACAAGGTCATTCGCCGGAGTCATCTGTGTGTACATATCCAGCATATGCCCGGCGATGGTAATCTCGGAGACCGGACGGGTAATTTCTCCATGTTCGATCAGGAAGCCTGACGCGCCCTGACTGTAATCCCCGGTGACGTTATTAATGCCGGAGCCAAATGATTCTGTCACATACAGCCCAAGTTCAATATCGCTTATCAGCGCATCTGGGTTTTCCTGACCGGCAGCAAGATACAGATTGCTGGAAGAAGGCGATGGCGGAGAGGCCAGGCCGCGCGATGCATGGCCGGTAGTCTTCAGACCCAGTTGCGCTGCGCTGCGCAGATCCAGCAACCAGCTACATAGCACTCCGTCTTTGACCACAGACAGCTTTTCGCCCCGTACCCCTTCTCCATCAAACGGGCGGGAGCCCAGCCCGCGTTTTATCCACGGATCATCAATAATCTGGATGGTATCGCTAAAGAGCGCCTCCCCAAGTTTTTCTTTTAAAAATGTTGTACCCCGCGCCACGGAAGCACCGGAGATAGCACCGGCAAACGCCCCGATCAGGCCGCGCCCCACTCTGGGGTCATAGATTACTGGCATGGATTGCGTGGAAATCTTCTGCGGGTTAAGCCGCTTCAGCGTACGCTCTGCAGCGGTGAGACCAATCTGTTCCGGCGAGGGCAGATCAGAGAAGTGGATGGCTGTGGCATAGTCATAGTCCCGCTCCATCTGATCACCACTTCCCGCAATCACAGAGACAGAAATCGAGGCTCCGCTGGACAGATAAGAGCCGACAAACCCGCCGCTATGCGCGAGCGTTACACAGTGCGTACCGTAATACGCATCCGCCCCCTCGGAATTAGTAATACCCTCCACACTGCGCGCAGCATCTTCTGCCTCATGAGCCATGTCGAATAACGCTTCTGCCGTCGGCTCTTTGGCATCGAACAGATCGAGATCCGGAGCATCGCTGGCCCACAGATCTTCCGTGGCAATATCTGTATAGGGATCATCGGTGGCTACTTTCGCCATGGAAACAGCCCGCTCCGCCAGTTCGTTCAGACTCGCATTCGAGAGGTCAGACGCTGAGGCAATGGCAGGGCGCTTACCTGACCATACACGTAAGCCTACTGCCACAGATTCCGAGCGCTCCAGCTCTTCCTGACGGCCCAGCCGGCAGGAGGTAGAGACATCGACCGTCTCAAACAGCACCACGTCCGCTTTATCCGCCCCTGCTTTTCTGGCGGCATCGAGCAGTTGGCTGGCAATCTGTTTCTGCGACTCACTCCGTTGATGCTGCATCACTCACCTTCTTCCCGGATGACCGGTATTTCTCCAAATTTGTCGCCAAGCTTTACCAGATAGTGGTCGACCAGCGCTTCTTTCCCAAACAGAAAATGCAACATCAACCGGCAGATTGGTGAAGGAATACTCCCCTCTTCTTTCATAATCAGCTGGGTAATGCCTTCTTTCTTTTCACTCAGATAAAAACTCCATGACCCGGAATACGGCAGATTCGTGTCGATAATTTGTACCATCTGGATGTTCGGTTCCTGCGATTTGACCACCTGAACATCCACGTAAAACCCGTAATCTCCAGTAAGCCGCCACACAGGTTGCTCTTCCACATCTTCCCGGCGTTCTGCCGACGCAATGGAAGGCTCCCATTCAGGCAGCGCCTTATACTCTGTCACCGCTTCCCATACCGCAGCAATGGGCTGATCGTATATGGTACGCCGGGTCACTTCGTAGGATTGCGGCAGATTCTGCGCATAGCCGTATATGCCGAAAGACGATAGCGCCAGCAGTACCAGCAACAGCCATAAAAATTTTTTCATTTGTATCCGTCTCGTGTAGTCCTGAGAGCCGTTTGTTGTCTTACACGGTATCTGCAGAGAAATCCAGTAGGGCTAACGCCGGGTCATTCCACCCGATGACTTGGCGGGCAACCGCGCAAACAGAAAATCGGTCATACCGGGCGGCAAGGTGCGCATCAGCCACATCAGAAAGGCCGCAGGCCAGGGGAAACTGATGCGCGCTACATTCCTGCGTAATCCGCGCAACGTAGAGATCGCCGCTTTTTCCGCGCTGATCATGAACGGCATATGGTAGGTATTGATTTCGGTCATCGGCGTGTTAACAAATCCGGGGCAAATAACCGACAGGCCGATGCCGTCTTCCCGCACATAGCCACGCATCGCTTCTCCCCAGCTTATCATGGCCGCTTTGGAAGCGCAGTAGGCCGGGGCACCGGGGAAGCCACGATACCCCGCCAGCGACGCCACCACACCAATCTGTCCTTTCCCACGCGTGCGCATGCGTTCCATCATCGGTATCACACTATGCCAGACGCCCTCTACATTCACATCAAACAGGGTTTTCATTTGTTCCAGACTCTCCGGCCCCTCATCCGTACCACCCGAAATACCCGCATTGGCGATCAGCAGATCGACCGGGTGCGCGTCGTCAAACCGGCGGACCCACTCTGCCATTGCCTCTTCGTTAGCTACGTCTACTGCACCGAGCAGCACCTGCGCTCCCTGCTCACGGCACGCCTTTGCTACCTCTTCCAGCCGTTCAGTATGGCGACCCATCAGCCCCAGCACCACGCTTTCCTGCGCACATTCACGTGCCAGAGCCGCGCCAATACCGCTGGACGCACCCGTGATAATGATGTTTTTAAATATCGGTTGCTTCATGCACCATGTACCTTGCTGGCCAGTGTTTCCCATACATCTTCCCGCCACCAGCGGCGTGCCTGACCGGAGGGGGACGAAAGCACAAACATACGCGTGCCGCCAATATAGGTCTCCTGCTCACCATAGGCAATACGCCCCACCGGACTGCCTAGGTACGCGCTGGCAGCATTTTTACTGGTAAAGGCAAGATAGCGTGGCTGGAAGTGCATTATTTTATTGTATAACCCCTCCGCATCAAAGCAGCCGTGCGGCAATTCATGGTCATTACCGGAGGTGGTTTTACACATATCTGTCAGACCAATACCATAATCCAGTACGCGTATATAATCCTTTGGTGCAATCCGCTCCGGCGTAAAATCCAACCGGTGCAGCGCAGGCCAGAATGCATTGCCGGGATGGGCATAATAGGCACGCTGCCGCGCCGACTCATGCCCCAGTGCCGTACCACAAAATACCACATCCAGACCAGGCTTCAGTACATCAGGGATGAGATAACCCGTTTCTTTTAATAGGGAGGACAATGCAGATTTTTTGGTGAGAGCGTAAATATCTCGAAGCCATCATTCGTCACTGCAATAGAATGCTCAAACTGTGCCGAAAGCGAGCGGTCTTTGGTGGTAACCGTCCAGCCATCTTTTGCGTTAAGCCGCGTGCCCGGCTTCCCGATATTGATCATCGGCTCCACTGTGAAGAACAGCCCTTCCTCCAGCACCATTCCCTCTCCCGGTTTGCCGAAATGCAGGATATTCGGCAGCGTATGAAACACTCTGCCAAGCCCGTGGCCACAATATTCCCGTACAATGCTGTAGCCGTGCCCTTCGGCATATTGCTGAATCGCATGACCAATATCTCCTGTCGTCGCACCGGGGCGCACCTGCTCGATACCGAGCATCATGGCATCATACGTGACCTGTGTCAGGCGTTTCGCCTTGATCGGCACTTCGCCTACCCAGTACATACGGCTGGTATCGCCGTGCCAGCCATCCACAATGGACGTCACATCAATGTTGAGAATGTCACCCTTCTTTAAGACTTTCTCATCCGGAATACCGTGGCAGACCACATGGTTCACGGATGTACAAACCGATTTAGGAAATCCTCGGTAACCCAGTGGAG
Organism: uncultured Rickettsiales bacterium; assembly: GCA_964390025.1. Classification (GTDB taxonomy): domain Bacteria; phylum Pseudomonadota; class Alphaproteobacteria; order Rickettsiales; family UBA998; genus CAYMGS01. The sequence continues at coordinate 10,306 of CAYMGS010000052.1, forward strand.
CGGGGGTGGCTCCGGCTTCCGTGATGCGCTTGTGCACATAGTCATTAATCGCGTCAGTCGTGATACCTGGCTCTATGATTTCAGTCAGCTCATCGAGAATCTCCGCTGACAATCGGCCAGCCTTGTGCATGCCGTCAAAATCTGCCGGGTCGGTGTGATAAGTAAGCTGTTTGGCCTCTAACATGCGTGTATGTATAAAACAGCTCGGGGGCGGCGACAACAGGTTTGTGTCCCCCATACACATCAGGGGCGTACTGAAACAGCACGCCCCCGATGCACTTTCTAGACGGAGTGTCTATTCGCGTTCCTGCGCATCTGTTTCCGCAGCTTCATCAATCACGCTATCTTCAGCGGCTTTGTAGTCAATGGTCGGATAAGAGAAAGATTTCTCTTCCATGCTCACATCTACGTCCGGCACGGCCACTTCAGCCTGATTGGAATTGACGCTAACCTCAGGGGTATTGACATCAAGCTCCGGCAGTTGACCGCCTTCCGCCTGTACATCTACGTCAACATCCGGCAGACGCGCTTCTTTTTCAACATCGATATCTGTGCCAAGCATTGCAATGGACAGACCCACAACGGCCACCACGGCCAAAATCACTGGTACACTTTTCATTATCGTCTCCTTTGTTAATGGATAAATTCACTGTAATGCCTTGATGGTTGGAAACATATTCCAAGCTACCGGGCATTATATAAGTTTTGCGTAAACAAGGTGCCGGTTCAGACCCAGACCACTATGTATTGTACTGGACTCATATATATAGCCTCCTATACAGTAACGCCATGACACAGAAACGCGCAGCCATCGTCATGATCGGTAATGAAATTCTCTCCGGGCGGACACAGGATAAAAATCTGCCGTTTCTCGCCGGCGCGCTCAATGAACTGGGGATTAAGGTCGCCCATGCGCGTGTAATACCTGATATTGAAGACGTCATTGCCGAAACGGTCAACGAACTGCGCGCCACGCATGATTATGTCTTCACCACCGGCGGCATCGGCCCCACGCATGACGACATCACCACCGCCTCCGTCGCCAAAGCCTTCGGCGTACCTGTCCTGCGCCACCCGGAAGCGGAGGCCCGCCTTCGTGCACACTATAATCATGATGAAACGGTAATTAACGCTGCCCGGCTCAAGATGGCGGATATACCGGAAGGTGCCGAACTGATCGACAACCCGGTCAGCGCCGCTCCCGGCTTTAAGCTGGAGAATGTATTCGTGATGGCCGGTGTGCCGCGCATCTGCCAGGCCATGTTTGACTTCCTCAGCCAGTGGCTGGAAGGCGGCGCGCCGACTCTGTCGCGTGCGATCGAAGTCAACCTGCCGGAAGGCAACCTTGCTGAAACGCTGAATCGTATTCAGCAGGAGTATGCGGATACGGTGGATATAGGATGCTATCCACTATTTAAACAGGGAATCCTGGGGGCCACCCTCGTACTACGCAGCCTCGATAAAGATATCCTCGACACCGCCACCCATGCGACGATGCAGGCGATGGCTACTCTCGGTGGGCAGTGGGTGGAGGTGTAGTTAGAGTTTTTTATTGCCCTGCTCGGGGATACTCCCCTGCGCAATGGCTGTTCGCTTCGCTCACGGCTCAGGGCTGGCTCGGTCTACTGACCTCGCTTCTTTTTTTTCACCACATAATTTTTTATAGAACAGACTCCTGCTTTCGTGAGAATGACGATAAACATCACCGTTCCGATTCAGGATGATTGTCTGGCGAAAACAAAGGGATGGCGAGCAGCGGAATGAGCGAACATAATGCTACGTGACATGAGCAGCGCAGCCATGCCTTTGTTTGCAGCCGGCAAGCGCCTGAATTACTCCTGCCTAAACAGAACGCTTTTATAGGCGTCCAGATTCTCCAGCACTTTGCCGGTGCCGATAGCCACACAGAGCAGCGGCTCGTCCGCGAGGAAGACCGGCAGGCCGGTTGCTGCACTGATAATCGCGTCCAGCTTGTTGAGCATGGAGCCACCGCCTGTCATTACGATACCCTTATCCACAATATCCGAGGCCAGTTCGGGCGGGGTGGACTCCAGCGCCACCTTGACCGCCTCAATGATCTGATGCACCGGGTCGGCCAGCGCTTCTGCCGTTTGCGCCTCGTTCAGCTCCACCTCACGCGGCACACCGCTTGATAAATCACGGCCTTTGATCTCCATACTGCGCCCCACGCCATCCTCCGGCAGAGCGGCGGTGCCGATTTCTTTTTTGATCAGTTCCGCCGTGGCTTCACCAATCAGCAGGTTATGATAACGGCGAATATAGGAGATGATCGCCTCATCCATCCGGTCGCCGCCCACGCGTTCCGAGCGCGCATAGACCACCCCGCCCAGTGACAGCACGGCCACTTCCGTGGTA
>CAYMGS010000053.1:0-12666 GCA_964390025.1 uncultured Rickettsiales bacterium
CTGTTCTTTGAGGCGCTACCTTTCCCGGATAAGCTGCGCATCCATTTTCATGCCTTTATGCTGCGTGTGCATAAACGTATCCATGTATTACGCAAAACCGGCGAGTATCGTGATCCATTACAGGTCGTCGCTTCCGAGATCGCCAGAGACTATAAGGTGCTGTGCTTTGATGAGTTTCAGGTGCATGATGTGGCAGATGCCATGATTCTCTCACGCCTGTTCTCGGAATTGCTGGATCGTGGTACCGTAGCCGTGTTTACCTCCAACCGTCCCCCAAAGGATTTATATCTCAATGGCCTGCAACGCGAGCATTTTACCCCGTTCATTGATCTGCTGTATCAGCGGCTCCGTGTGCATGAGATTGAAGCGGCGGCAGATTACCGCACCCGGAACCTGTCCGCCTTAGCGGAGGTCTGGCATACCGGTACCGGCACAGAGGCACAAAGATTTCTTGAAGATGCATTTGCGCAGTTTACCCATCACTCACGCCCGCAATCCATGACCATCGAGATCAATAAAAGAGAACTTCGTGTGCCACGCTACTGGCTTGATGTCTGCTGGTTTACCTTTGACGAGCTATGCAGTGCGGCGTTAGGGGCTGAGGATTATCTGGAACTTACCGCACTGTTCCGCATTATCCTGATTGCAGATATTCCAGTGATGAAAGCGGAAAATCGCAATGAATCCAGACGCTTTGTCACATTAATTGACGTTCTTTATGAGCAACACACAATTTTAATTGCAACTGCTGAAGCATTGCCGGAGGGTCTGTATATCAAGGGTGACGGCGAATTTGAGTTCGGTCGCACCGTCTCCAGGCTGAACGAAATGCGTACATTAGAGTATCTCGAGGCTTCTCACAGCGAGGATGATGCTTTATAGTGGTGGGTATGAATGCATTATTACCGACGCTGGAAGTCATATTATGTGAGCCGAGAGGCTTTTGTGCGGGTGTAGAACGCGCAATTCGTATCGTAGAGCTGGCGCTGGAAAAATATGGCCCTCCGATATATGTGCGCCATGAGATCGTTCATAATCAATGGGTTGTGGAAGACTTGAAATCCAGGGGCGTGGTATTCGTCAAAGATACCGATGAGATTCCAGATGGTGGCACCACCATTTTCAGTGCACACGGCATCTCAGAAGACGTAGAAAATGCCGCGAAAGACCGTGGGCTACCGGTGATTGATGCTACCTGTCCGCTGGTAACGAAAGTGCATACGGAAGCACAGCGATATGAGCAGGATGGCCGTCAGATTATTCTGATTGGACATGAGGGGCACCCGGAAGTGGAGGGCACCAGTGGCCGTGTGAAGAAAGAAGTGCTGCTGGTTCAGTCGGTTGATGACGTCTCCTCGCTTGACGTTGAAGATGAGGAAAAGCTGTCATATGTCACGCAAACAACCCTGAGCGTAGATGACACGCAAGAAATTATTGCTGCGCTGAAAGCGCGCTTCCCCGGTATCAAAGGGCCTGAGCTCCGCGATATTTGTTACGCGACCCAGAACCGTCAGAATGCTGTTAAAGCACTGAAAGGCAAAGTCAGCACGCTGCTGGTGATCGGAGCGGAGAACAGCTCGAACTCCAACCGTCTGCGCGATCTGGGGGAAGAGATGGGCATTCGCTCCTACCTGATTCCCGATGCAGACGCGTTACAGGAAGAATGGCTGCATAATACCATCTCCGTCGGTATCACCGCCGGGGCTTCGGCACCGGAGCATCTGGTGCAGGGCGTGATTTCTCAATTGCTGCGCTGGCGCAAATGCCGCGTGGAGACGCTGGTCAGCGCCACCGAGAAAACACATTTCAAGCTGCCACCGGAAGTGCTGGACGAAGCAGCGTAAACACCAGATTATTCTATATATCTTCATCAAATCGTCATGAAGCGCGTGTATAGTGATAGGCATGACACAATTTCATCCCAATCATTATATTGATCTGCGCACCAGCGCCCCCATTGGCAGCGCCAATCAGACAATCACCCTGTCCGGGCAGGCGGTACATAGAATGCAGATTGATATGAGTGATGGACAGGTCACCAATCTTACGGTAGGCGGTCGCCAATACACGGAAGGGGCGCAATACCGGATAATGCCACTTAAAGGTTGGGATACTCTCATACAATTTCGTCCTGAAGATGACCAGACTCCGTCAGGCGAGCCGTATCGCAGCCAGATGCAGATCATCCTGAAAGGTGATGCGATTGTGGTTGCTGCCAGCCATTACGCTGATTATCAGGGAAAGCTCTCCAACCAGATTTTTTCCTTTCACCGGGATGGTAGCTATACGATTGAAGCCTTACCTCCGGGGGCATCCATTCAGCAGCAAATGCCCCGTGAGTCACGGCAACATGAGAGTGTGATTGCAGTATCTTCAGATGGACGGTGGAGCATGCAGGAACATGGCAGGCAAGCGGCTTCCGGTGAGAGGTTTGCTTATGCTGAGCCAACACCCGCAACGGGGAGTACATCTGTAACAGTGCATTCCATGACCGATCAACAGGACAAAATGGCCGGGCTCAGCGGCGGCATTGACGGGTTTGCCGGGTATGACAGGAATGACCCGGGCAATTACAATGCAGCCGTGATCAAGCGCGATGCCAATGGTCAGCCTTTGGACTTCTTTTACACGCGAAGGGATGAGAGCCTTCAGCTTTTTAGCGTGCCGGGCGGCAAAGTAAAGATAGATTGTATGAGCCCTGATACGCATCTGGGTGATGAATCTTTTTTTCTAGAAAGCTCTGCAAAATTTTTCCCTGAAAATGGCAGTTCAGAGGATTTAGATATTCAGGAGGCGCTTACATTGCGCAGTCAAACACTTAGAGAGATGGGTATTCAGGATGTCCCACGCGATCAGAGTGGCAATCTGAGCTGTGGTCTGTCACCCCAGGTAGAGAATCAGACCGGGCATAAGCGCTAATCAAGCGGATCGATACCCGCCAGCAATGCAATATCCAGAAATGTGAAGCGTTCCCGCGTGTAGGGAGCGAGTCTGGCCGCTTCCTCACAATGCAGCTTCTGCCAGCCAATATCGTCCAGCGTTGCCGGCGCTCCGGAACTTTCCAGCACTTCCCGCAGATAAACTGGCTGCAGGGTGACGTTACGGATGGTGCTGACAATCTCAAGCCAGCGTTCTGAAATCCGGGTGTTTAACGCATCAACAAACGCTTTATCCGGTATTTTGCGTCGGTAGACCTGTCCCCATGCAGTGGGAGGCGGACGATAGGTAAGGGTTGGTGGCGTAGTACGCGTCAGAATTTTACGTTGTAGGTTGGCCATCATCAGCGTCAACACACCGATTTGCTCACCGTGAAAACGATGCGCGATTTCATTGCCATGAATCATCTCCATCGTGTGGGCAATCATATGCTCACCCTGCGAGGCCGGGGCACTACTTCCCGCCATTTGCATGCCTTTTCCGGATGCAATCAGGGTTTGCATCAGCAGCGACAAGGCATGGAGATCGCCCTTGGTGAGTCGAGCCGCCGCATCAAACAGGTCGGTTTCATATTCGCTTAGCATGGTAAATGGCTGCTCCAGATACGGGGTATCCAGTAACAGATGAGAAAGCAACCAGTCTGCCTGCGCAGTAGGACGGCACAGGGAATCCCCCAGACCACTAAGAATCAGGCGGTCAGGAGCCGCTGAGAGAACCCCGAGGTCACACCAGAGCGCTTTCGGCGGGCGACACTCAAAGGAACGTTTCTGGCCATCCGCCCATATGGTTGCGGTAGAGGATACATAGCCATTCATGGAAGGCGCGGTGGCAAATACGCCATAGGATTTATTATCCAGCGTTGCGCCATATTTACACAGATCGTTGATCGTACCACTGCCCACTGCGATAATGGCCTGATTCTCCTTACTCTCCGCACGGATTTTCTCAACAAATTCCATAGAGGGCAGCGGATAATGATCGAGAAAAATATGTTTTCCGCCGGTCGCAGACAATGCATCCAGCACACGCTTCCCTAGTGCCTCATGCGTGTTATCATCACTGACAATGGCATACGAGTGGGCGGGAAGATACTGTTTTACAACTTCCTTCTCACTCCCGGAAAGATCAGGGTCTATTACGATTTTCGTCATAACGAAGGCAGTTAGGCATGCGGTTTTGCTCTTGTCAAACAGTGTTCACAACATCATAACTGGTTGAGTATGCAAAGGAGATCGCCATGTATCGTACACTTGCCATCCTCAGTATTGTGCTAGGTTTCTGCCAGCCCGCCATCGCTCAGCACAACCCTAAACCGGTGGGGCTCTGGGTACAGGAATTCAAGAAAGAAGCACTGGAAGCAGGCATCAGTGAGCGCATTGTTGATATGGCCATGAAAGACTTTGTGCCCAGTGAGCGTATTATTTCGCTGGATCGCCATCAGCCGGAAAGCACACGTACCTTTACACAATATATGGAATCGGTGGTGCCAAACTCACGTGTGAAGGAAGGGCGCAGACTGCTTGCCGCCAACCGCCCATTGCTCAGTGAGGTAAGCGCACATTACGGCGTGCCGATGGAAGTGATCGTAGCGCTGTGGGGCATTGAAACAAGCTATGGCAAGGTTACAGGCAGTTTTAATGTGCCGCATGCGCTGGCAACGCTGGCTTATGACGGGCGGCGGGCAGAGTTTTTCCGCAAAGAGCTGTTAAATGCACTGAAAATACTGGATCAGGGGCATATTGTTCCGGCGGCCATGGAAGGTTCATGGGCCGGTGCCATGGGGCAGTCACAATTTATGCCTTCCAGCTTCCTCTCCTATGCGGTGGATTACAACAAGGACGGACGGCGGGATATATGGAGCAGTAAGCCTGACATTTTTGCGTCCATCGCCAATTACCTGAAACAATCTGGCTGGAATGCAGGCGAAGGGATCTTCACAAAAGTTCGCCTCCCACAAAAGTTTGACCCGGCGCACGAGAATATCGACCGTTTTCGCCCGCTCAAAGACTGGAAGGCACTGGGTATTACGTATCCGGACGGACAGACGTTGCCCGCAAGCCATATGCAGGCGGCATTGGTGTTTCCGGGAAAGCCGTATGAGGGCGCGTATTTGGTGTATAAAAACTATCATGTTATCCTGAAGTGGAACCGTTCGCGTTATTTTGCAACGGCAGTAGGTACACTGACGGAGAAGCTGGCTGATGGGCGTTAAAACCACACTGGCAATTGCCTGTTGTTTATTATTTGGCTTATCTGGCTGCGGAGGAGGGGGCGGCTCTTCCTCTGGTAGCTATTCTCCTTACGGGGGCACAGCAGAGCCCACACGCATCAAGATTGGCAAGCCCTACCGCGTCAGAGGTATTACCTATACCCCAAAATATGACGCGCATTACGATGAAACCGGCATGGCATCATGGTACGGCCCCAAGTTTCATGGCCGTATGACCGCCAGCGGTGAAAAATACGACCAGTATGAAATGACGGCGGCGCATCGCACACTGCCCATGCCTTCCATAGTGCGTGTAACACGGCTGGATAGCGGTCGTTCTATTATCGTGCGCATTAATGACCGCGGCCCGTTTGCCCACGGACGCATTATTGATCTCTCTAAAAAAGCAGCCGATGAACTTGACATGATCCGTGACGGCACTGCCCGTGTACGTGTCCAGTATCTGACTGAAGAAACAGAAATGTATGTTTCGTCACTTGGCCTGAAGCGTCCTGATAAGTGGAAGGGGCCACCGCCTGCTGCTACCGCCTATGCATCCAGAGCCCCCGTTGCAACGATAGCAACGCGAGATCTGGCTCCCATATCTCCCGCTGTACCAAAAGTGATTACTCCACAAAAACCAGCATTCCGTTTTGATATTGTCTCCCCCGCCTACGCGGACATTCCGCCGTCCGATTCCATAACTGGTGCAGAATATCGCATTCAGACAGCCTCATTTTCTAATCGCCGCAACGCTGAGGGCGTGGCGAGTCGCCTGCAGGAAATTGCCGCCACGCTAATCACCCCCATTACTAATACCAATGGCACCCGGTTTTACCGCGTTTCTCTGGGTCCGCTCTTACGCTATGATGAGGCACAGCGGGTGCTTGCGAGAGTGCAGGCGATGGGGTATCGTGACGCACGTATTATCGTAGACGGCTAAATCAACGATTCAGGTAATTATTCATGAGATCTTTCAGCATTATTCAGCTCCTGAGTGTGGGGTTTTGCGTATTATGTATGGCTGTCACGCCTGCCGGTGCCTTTGAAACACCTGCGAAGGAGGCCATCGCGATAGATTTTGATACGGGCGTGGTGCTGTTTGATAAAAACGCTGATGAGCGCACCTATCCGGCTTCTATGACCAAGATGATGACAGCCTATATGGTCTTCAAACGGCTGGCGACCGAAGAGCTAACCATGGAAGATCGCTTTTCGGTCAGTGAAACCGCATGGCGGATGCAGGGTTCAAAGATGTTTGTAGAGCTCAATAACCGCATCAGGCTGGAAGATTTGCTTCAGGGTATCATTGTGCAGTCAGGCAACGATGCCTGCATCGTGGTTGCAGAGGGGCTGGCCGGTACAGAAGAGCAATTCGCAGTTCAGATGACGGCGATTGCTAAGCAGCTGGGCATGGAAAACACGCATTTCACCAACTCAACGGGCTGGCCGGACGAAAACCACTATACAACCTCGCGTGACCTTGCGACGCTGGCACGCAGGCTGATCATAGACTTTCCTCAATATTATCATTACTGGGCACAACCGGAATATACCTATCATAACATCACCCAGCAGAACCGTAACCTGTTGCTATATAGGAATATTGGTGTGGACGGACTCAAAACAGGGCATACGGAGGCTGCGGGTTATGGTATTACCATATCCGGGCAGCGCGAAGAGGGAGGGCGGCGTGTTGTTATAGTCGTTAATGGCCTGAGCAGTGACAAGGAACGCGTGGATGCCGCCACAGCACTTTATAATTACGCGTTGATGAATTTTAACAACGATACCGTGCTGAAGCCGGGGATTGAGCTTGGCTCCGTGCCGGTATGGTATGGGGCTGAAGAAGAAGTCATGCTCACGCTTGCGAATGAAACAACCCTGACATTACCGAATATGGGACGTGATACAGTGGAGTTTAAACTCCATTACGACGCTCCGCTCCAGGCTCCGGTAGCGCCAGGGCAGGCGGTGGGAGAGCTTTCTGTTATCGCACCGGGCATGGAGGAGCAGCGCGTGATGGTTGTTGCAGCATCAGAAGTGCCCAAAGCCGGTATATTTAAACGGGCCATTATCAATCTGAAGCATCTGCTCGGGGTAGAGTAATATGCCCGCAGGGCGCTTTATTTCTTTTGAGGGTGGCGAGGGAAGCGGTAAGTCTACCCAGATTCAGGCATTGGCAGAGACGCTGCGCGCGCATGGCAAAGATGTCCATGTGACGCGCGAACCGGGAGGAGAAGAACAGGCGGAGCAAATCCGCACTCTGCTGGTAACCGGTGACGCAGGACGCTGGGATGCCATGGCAGAAACGCTGCTGTTTCTTGCCGCACGCGTACAGCATGCTGTACGTATTATTCAGCCGAAGCTAGCGCAGGGTTGCTGGGTGCTCTCCGATCGGTCACTGGATTCCACCCGCGTGTATCAGGGCATGGCCAAAGGTGTGGGGGTTGATGTGTATGACCAGTTGCATACGGTAGCACTGGAAGGGTTTATGCCCGATCTGACACTGGTGCTGGATATTGATCCTGAGATTGGGCTGGGCCGTTCTTTGGGACGTGATAATACGGAAACACGCTTTGAGCATATGGCACTCTCTTTCCATCAACAGGTACGGGAAGGGTTTGTGACTCTTTCAAAACAGGAGCCAGAACGCATGGCAATGATCGATGCGGCACAAAGCCAGCAGGAGGTAAGTGCGGCCATCTGGCAGGAAGTCGGGGCACGGCTTGGGCCACTCTAGAGCAATTGCGTGTTGTCGCCTGCTATCCCACGGTATAAAACAGGATCATGTATAATCCTTTCGACGATCCGCTCCACCCCAGCCATACGGCTGCTATGCATGGCCATGAGGCCGCTGAGCGTATGCTATTGGCTGACTATGAACGAGGCACGCTACCGGGTGCATATCTTATCAGTGGGCCACGTGGCATTGGCAAGGCAACTCTGGCATACCGATATAGCAAATACCTGCTGGCAGCTCCAAAGGCAGACGATCAGGGGGATGGGTTATTCGGAGATATGCTGCCTGCAGAGCCCGTCGCTTCATTGAACACCGACCCGGAACACCCCGCAGTCAGACGTGTTGCTACCGGCGGTCATGCCAATATGCTGATCATTGAGCCGGGCTGGGATGAAAAGAAAAAAACGCGCGCGAAGCATATATCGGTAGAAGACGTACGCCGAATCGGCGATTTTCTTTCCAAATCAGCGGCCGAGGAGGGCTATCGTATTGTGATTATCGATGCGGCCGATGACATGAATACAAACGCAGCAAATGCGATCCTGAAATGGCTGGAAGAACCACCGGAACGCGCTATTTTTCTCCTTATATCGCACCATCCGGGGGCACTACTGCCAACCATTCGGTCGCGCTGTCTCGCACTGACTCTGCAGCCACCGTCACCGGAACTGTTCCATGCCATTGTGACAGAGCGTAATACAACACTGAAAACAGAGACGGTGCAGGCGCTTTATTTCCTCTCCGGCGGCGCACCGGGTCGCGCACTGACGTTACATGAGCATGGTGTGGATAATCGTTTTCAGGAGCTTATGGATCTGCTCGGCGATGAATCCGGCGAGAAAGAGCTGGAGGCTTTTGCCGAAAAGCTTACGCTTGGCAAGGGCAAACTGCCATTTGCCGATGTATCTTCACTGCTACTCAGCGTACTGGCAGGCATTATCCGTGCGGCACATCATGACCCTGACAGCGACCGCGCAGTGCCGCTACCAGAGGCAGGGAAAGCATTTGCCCGGCTGGCACATAAAAAACCGCTGGCATACTGGCTTGATCTATGGGAGAAAAGCCTGGGCCTGCTTGCTGAGGTACGGTATGTCCATCTGGATGCTCGTCAGGTCACCGCGTCCCTGCTGGCGGCAATGGCCGGTAAAGATTCTATTGTGCAATACATGAGAACAGGCTCGTAAGTGTCAGATAAGAAAACCTTTTATATCACCACCCCAATTTATTATGTGAATGATAAGCCGCACATCGGCCATGCCTACACATCGATTGCCTGTGATGTGCTGGCGCGCTTCAAGCGGCTGGATGGCTACCGTGTTAAATTTCTGACCGGCACAGATGAACATGGTCAGAAGGTTGAAAAATCCGCGCAGGCTGCGGGAGTCTCGCCACAGGAATTCGTTGATATGGTGTCGGAATCGTTTCGAGAGCTGAGCGAGCAGTTAAATCTCTCGAATGATGATTTTATCCGCACCACGCAGGAGCGGCATATTCGTTCTGCCCAGAGTATCTGGGAACGGCTGGAAGCCAATGGTGATATTTATCTGGGCAGTTACGCAGGCTGGTATTCCGTGCGGGACGAAGCGTTTTATGCTGAGTCCGAACTGGTTGACGGCAAGGCACCCACCGGTGCGCCGGTGGAGTGGGTGGAGGAGCCCAGCTACTTTTTCCGTCTCTCAGCCTGGGGCGAGCGCCTGTTGGCGTTTTATGAAGAACACCCGGATTTTATTGGCCCGGAGTCACGCCGCAATGAAGTGATAAGTTTTGTCAAAGGCGGGCTGAATGATTTGTCTGTCTCACGCACCACCTTTTCATGGGGGGTGCCAGTGCCCGGCAACCCGGACCATATTATGTATGTCTGGCTGGATGCGCTGGTAAATTACCTGACTGCCGCGGGGTATCCCGATACGGAATGTGCCGAGTTTCAGGATTTCTGGCCCGCCACCGTACATATGGTGGGCAAGGACATTCTGCGTTTCCATACGGTGTACTGGCCGGCTTTCCTGATGAGTGCCGGTATTGAGCTGCCTAAGCGTGTGTATGCGCATGGCTGGTGGACAAATGAGGGAGAGAAAATTTCTAAGTCACTGGGTAATGTCATCGCCTCCAATCAGCTGGTAGATGTGTACGGGCTGGATCAGACACGCTACTTCCTGATGCGTGAAGTGCCGTTTGGTAATGATGGCAACTTCTCGCGTACCGCCATGGTGCAGCGCATTAACAGTGAACTGGCCAATAATATCGGCAATCTGACCCAGCGCACCCTCAGCCTGATTTACAAGAACTGCGATCAAACCGTCCCTACACCAGCGACAATGCCTGATACAGACCGCACATCATTGCTGGCAGATATTCGGGGCGCCATGGATGCGCAGGCATTCCATCAGGCTCTGGGGGCGATTATCGCACTTGCCTCTGAAGCTAATGAGAAAATTGACCGCGAAGCGCCCTGGGCACTTAAAAAAGATGGGACAGATGAAGCGCTGACACGTATGCATCAGGTGCTATATGAGCTGGCAGATGACATTCGCGTCATTGCCGTCCTCTTGCAGCCATTTGTACCGGATTCCGCCGCTAAAATACTGGACCAGCTTCAGTTAAGTGAAGAGATGCGGCAGATGGATGCAGTGAATACGCCGCTTGCACCGGGCACGGTACTGGATAAACCTGAAGGGGTATTTCCTCGTTTTCTGGATGAATAACCTATGCAGCTGGTTGACTCGCATTGCCATCTGAATTTTCCTGATTTCAAAGATGATCTGGATGAAGTTGTCGGGCGTGCGCGTGCGGCCGGGGTGGGGGTCATGCAGACGATATGCACAAAAATGAGTGAATTCGATGAAGTGCATGCCATTGCTGAGGCATATGATGACATTTATTGCTCCGTCGGCGTGCATCCGCATGAAGCGGGAAAAGAGCCTATGGTGACGGTAGAAACGCTGGAAGAAAAAGCAGCACTACCCTATGTGATAGGACTTGGAGAGACCGGACTGGATTATTATTACGAGCATAGCCCACGTGATGAGCAGCAGGAAAGTTTTCGGCGTCATATTGAGGCCTCCCGCCGTACCGGGCTGCCGGTCATTATTCATACACGTGATGCGGATGACGACACCATACGCATACTGGACAATGAACTGCGCAGGGGCACATTTCCGGCTCTTATTCACTGCTTCAGCTCTGGGAAATATCTTGCTGAGAAATGTATTGAAATGGGGCTTTATATATCACTCTCCGGCATTGTTACCTTTAAAAAAGCCGAAGCACTCCGGGAAGCAGTAACAGTGATTCCGGTTGAACGTATACTGGTTGAAACAGATGCGCCGTATCTCGCGCCAACCCCTTATCGTGGAAAACGAAATGAGCCATCATATACAATATACACCAATAGATTAGTATCAGAAATTAAGGGCATAGATGAAGAGTCATGCGCGCAGATAACGACACAAAATTTCTTTTCGCTGTTTAGCCGCGCCACACCTCCTGACATGTGGAAGAGGGCGGCATGAGAGTTACCGTCCTTGGCTGCGGCTCTTCCGGCGGCGTGCCACTGGTTGGATGTGAATGCGATGTATGTACTTCAGACAATCCTAAAAACAAACGCACACGAGTATCAGTACTGGTTGAAACGCAGGGGATACGCATTCTGATAGATACATCTCCGGATCTAAGGCAGCAATGCCTGCGTCATGACATCCGAAGCGTCGATGCGATATTATATACCCATGCACATGCAGATCACTGCCACGGTATTGATGATGCACGAAACCTGAACTTCCATAAGAATGCACCTATCGACATTTATGGTGACCCGCAGACCATCAGCGGTCTGCAAGATCGCTTTCCTTATGTTTTTAAGGAGCATAACCCTAGTTATGGATGGTATAAGCCACAGCTTATTCCGCATATCATCATGGAAGAAGGCGGGCCGGTCGCATTTAATGTGGCGGATAAAGTGCGCGTTATCGCTTTTCCGCAATGGCACGGGACAGGCATTAGCGTCGGGTATCGTATCGGGGATATGGCCTACAGTACGGACGTCAACAGGATCCCCGATGAATCCTTTGAAATTCTTGAAGGTCTGGGTCTTTGGATTGTGGATTGTTTAAGGTATTCTCCGGCACCGACCCATGCGCATCTTGCACTGACGCGTGAGTGGATTACACAGGTGCAGCCCCAAAGGGCAGTGCTGACCCATATGGGGCATGAGCTGGAATATGAGACTTTACGCCGTGAATTACCTGATAATGTAGAGCCAGGTTATGATGGCATGGTGATACCATTATAGATCAACATGTAGGAAGACGTTGTAGTCTCGACACCTGCAGATTAGCCTGTTTGCGTAATACTTATCCACAGTCTTATACATTGCCATAACCGCGCACTGACTCTGCGCTTTACGCTACCATAAACATTATCCACAGCTCACATACCACATCTTATATTTTCCATAATATACATTATGCGATTATTAGGGCTATGTTTTAAGACGGTTGTATACAGCCCCCTACATAGATAGATCAGCACCGGCTTATAATGATTTAAGGAAGCGCAACAATGCGGCACGCTCTTCTTTCCTCATATGGCGAAACGCTTCTTTAGAGGCTTCCGCTTCGCCGCCGTGCCACAAAATCGCTTCTTCTATATTACGTGCCCGGCCGTCATGCAGGAAGTTTGTATGGCGATTGACGGTTTCCACAAGCCCAATGCCACACAATGGCGGTGTACGCCACTCCCTGCCGCTCGCTTTAAAATCCGGTCGATGATCGGCAAGCCC
>CAYMGS010000054.1:0-3426 GCA_964390025.1 uncultured Rickettsiales bacterium
GGCGCGACCCGTCATCAGGCGATTGAAGTCATGAAGGCCGCGCTTTCCGCTTACGTGATTGAAGGCATTGCGCATAATATCGGGTTCCTCTGTTCTGTATTGTCGAATCCCCGTTTTATTGAGGGAGACCTGTCGACTAACTTTATTGCAGAAGAATATCCGGAAGGGTTTGCAAACGGTAAACTGACGGAAGAGGTACGCCGGATATTTCTGGCGGTAGGACTTCATGTGTATATGCGCGATGTGGAGCGTGCTTCACGGATGACCGGACAATTACCGGGCCGTACCCGCTTCATTGATACGCGCTGGGTGGTCAGTGTCGGTGGGCATCCGTATTCGGTTGTCGTGAAACCGCAGGAAGGCGGTTATGACATCAGCTATGACGAAGGGCTGCTGGTCATTCGTTCAAACTGGTATCTGGGCCGTAGCCTGTTTCAGGGAACGGTCAACGGACGTGCGGTCAGCGTGCAGCTCAAGCCTCTCAACGAAGGCTTTCGCCTGACCTACGGCGAATCGGAAGCGGCGGTGAAGGTGCGCACACCAAGGGTGGCGGAACTGGCTGCTTACATGCCTCAGATTGACGAGGAGGAAGATGCCGGGCAGATCGTGGCACCGATTGCAGGGCTGGTAACTTCAGTGATGGTCAGCGTGGGCGATAAGGTTCTGGCAGGTCAAAACCTGCTGATTATCGAGGCGATGAAGATGGAAAATATTCTCACCGCAGAGCGTGACGGGGTGATCGAGGCGATCCATATCAATGCGCCCCAGAGCGTGACCGCCGGGGAAACCCTCATTGAATTTGCCGAAGAAGATGATGAGCCCGATACAGAGGACGATGCCTAAAGCGGTACATGCTATTATTTCCGGGCGCGTACAGGGCGTCGGGTTTAGGGCATGGACAGCAGGGAGTGCGCGTAAGCTGGGACTGGATGGCTGGGTACGCAACCGCACGGATGGGACAGTGGAAGCAGTCTTTTCCGGTGATGAAGAAGCTGTGGAAGAGGTGCTGGAAGATTGCTGGAACGGCCCGCTTCCGGCGCGGGTAGAGGAAGTAGAGGTGAAACCGGCTAAACCACCGCCAGAGCCGGGATTTATCCAGCGTTCTACCGTCTAAGGTTCATACAATACTTGTCTGTGCATTAAAGCCTCGCTAAGCTGGCGCCTCACTGAAAGGCCCACGATGCAGGAAACCCCCAAAACAACAATCACAACGGACATGCTGGATCTGGCCTCTGCAGAAGGGCTGGACGGGCCAGTGGTCACTCCTGAGCTGATCAGTCTGCTGCATGACTTGCTGGAGAGCGAGGATATTGACGGGGTGCAGGCCTTGGTCAATTACCTCCATGAAGCGGATCAGGCGGAGATTTTTAACCAGCTGGATGCACAGGATAATATCCGTCTTGCGCAGATGCTGGCTGAGACGTTCAATCATGATGTACTACCGGAGCTGGAAAGCGAAGTCGTAGAAGACATTCTCGAGGGGCTGGGACCGGAACGTTCCGCCGAGGTGATTGCCCAGCTTGAAACCGAAGATGCGGTACAGGTCATTGAAGACCTGTCACACGCAGACCAGCATGAAATTCTGCAAACCGTGGATACAGACACGCGGGCTGAGCTGAAGGAAGGTCTGTCTTACCCGGAAGAGAGTGCCGGGCGTCTGATGCGCAAGAAGATGGTCTGCATTCCCGAGTACTGGTCGGTGGGTGATACGATTGATTTTCTGCGCTCTCATCCCGATCTGCCGGGAGATTTTTACGTGGTCTTTGTGGTGGATCCGAAGTTTCACCCGATGGGTGAGGTACACCTGGCGCGCATCATGCAAAACCGTCGCGATACGATGATCCGCGACATTATGGACCCGCAAATCCGCACGGTACGCACCGAGACAGATCAGGAAGAAGTAGCCTATATCTTCCGTAAATACGGCCTGGTGGAAGCGCCGGTCGTGAACGAGGGAGGGCGTCTGATGGGAACCATTACCGTCGATGATGTCGTTGAGGTGATTAATGAAGAGCAGGAAGAAGACTTCATGGTGGCCGCTGGTGTACAGGGGCAGGAGTTGCATGGGGGCATTCTTGAAGGCGCACGCGGCCGGTTTCCATGGCTGTTTATCAACCTTCTGACAGCTATTGCCGCTTCCGCCATCATTGACCTGTATCAGGAAACAATCGAGCATCTCGTATTGCTGGCCGTACTGATGCCGATCATTGCGTCGATGGGCGGCAATGCAGGCATTCAGTCTGCTACGATCGTGGTACGGGCATTGGCTACCCGCAGGCTTGGGCCTGGCAGCGGTGTGCCTATGATGCGCCGTGAGATGCTGATGGGGGCACTCAATGGTATTGCACTGGCAGTGGTTACCGGCGTAGGTATCTATATTTTATATGGAGATACGCATGTGGCGCTGGTGTTTGCGGCGGCAACCATTCTGACCATGATTATTGCGGGCCTGAGCGGGGTACTGCTGCCCCTGCTGATGGTACGGCTTGGGGTAGACCCCGCAATTTCTTCCGGGGTGTTCCTGACCATGCTGACCGATATGGTCGGGTTCTTTACCTTCCTCGGTATGGCCTCAATGGTAATTATTCAGGGATAAGCGGGCCTGTCGCAGACGGGTTATTGCCTGAATTTCAGCCAATCAGCTGCAGACGCTTGAACACCTCATTCTCTTCGTCTTCGTCTGTGCTGGCGGAATCCATATCGATATTGCTTGCACGTTTGAACTGGCCATCCACGAAGGCACCATCTTCAATGGTCAGGGATTCATGCATAATCACCCCTTCCACGTGGCAGGTAGCATATAAATTGACGTCCTTTGCTTTGATCAGCCCCTCAATGCGGCCATACACCTGCACGGAATCGGCAAATACATCGCCTTTAATCACGCCATTCTTACGAATGGTAACATGCTTGCAGCGGATATTGCCTTCGATACGTCCGTCAATGTCCATCGTGCCGTCACTGATGATGTTGCCCAGCAGGTTAACATCAGCGGCGATAATGGTGGGGGGGTGCTTTTTCATAAAACTCTCCTTTTGGCTGGAGGAGTCACTCGATCGTTGAAACATGGTTGCCTGCCTTAATGAAATTCATAGGGTTGAGTGGCTTCTTATTATACCGCACTTCGTAATGCAGGTGATGTCCTGTGCTGCGACCCGTACTCCCCTGAATCGCGATCACGTCATTTGCATCAACCTGCTGCCCCTCTTTTACCAGACTTTTACTTAAATGGCCATAGCGGGTTGTAATACCAAGACCGTGGTCAATTTCTACCATCACCCCGTACGCGCTTCTGCGCCCGGCAAATGTGACGATGCCCGCGTTGGATGCCCGCACGCGTGAGCCTACCGGTGCTGCGATATCGAGTCCCGTATGGCTGGCACGTCGACGCGTAAACGGGTCAAGACGGGTGCCGTAACGGCTGGG
>CAYMGS010000054.1:3436-12549 GCA_964390025.1 uncultured Rickettsiales bacterium
CCCCGCATCGGTTTGGTCAGCGGCAGTTTTTCAATCACACCGTCCAGCAGCATCATTTCATCGATGGCCTCAAACAATGCCTTCTCGCGTTCCATCAGTTCGGCGGCAGATTCGGGTATATATGGCCCGCCGCTGGCTTCGTCGGTTACATCGGTTACTATTGCGGCCTGCGTTTTTTCTGTGGTTTCTTCCTCTTCTAGCGCAGACTGCTTCAATTCAAGTGCCTGTGAGGAGAGGCCGGTCATATTGATAATATCTTCAAATTCATCGATACGCTTCTTTGTGCGTACGCGAATCGCCTCCACGAAGGCATCATTTTCTACCTTCAGCCGTTCAATACGCTCTTCCAGGAATTCAATGCGCTCCATGATAAGTTCCTGATTCTCAGCAAGTTCCGAGCCGTACGCGATGTCGGTCAATCCTGCGGATGCCTGTGCACCTTCTTCATACTGGTTGATGACAAAGCGCGTATAGTCGCTGAGCTCACGGCCTTCGTCCTGCAGGCGTACCAGATCGCGCTTCAACAGAGAGAACTGACTTTCAATTTTTTTATTTTCCTGGCTGACCACTTCAATTTTGCGGTCTTTTTCCTTGATCTGGGACTGGGCGGCCATGAAGCTGCCGGTAGAGTAGGAGGCCCAGGACACAAAGCCCAGTACGCCGGCAATAACCGTCATCTGGAGGCCCCGTCCAAGAGGGTAATAATCTACCGCATGGTCTGTAACGATGATGACTTTTTTGACGTGAAACAACCGTTTCAGAAAGGCCGTGACAGGTTTTTTAAGTTTCATGCAACCCTCAATCCGTGTCGTGAAAGGCGCGATCATACACAAGCGTTTTTTATAAATCTACCCGTAATACCGCTTACTCCACCCGTTATGTCACGAGTGGCAGGATTAATCAATAGCTGGTAGAAGAAAAAACAACACCCTCTATATATTGTGTTCTATCTGGGGGTTAGGGGTGCTTCTTATTGGCACAGAATAGAAAATAGTGTACCATATTGAATGAAGTGTGCCGTGTAATTTCAGGTCTTGTTAACCTTTGCGTGTCATACTGAAACGTGGGCACATAGCTCAAAAGAATAATGATAATTAATAACGCGGGTCCAGGTAGGATGAAGACGTTATCGCTAAACATGCCACATGGAGGGGGGCTCAATTACGCATTGAGCCGGCATACTCAGGTATCCTCTGCTTCCATTGCACGCCTCTCTTCCGGAGATCGCATCCAGCGCGCCGGGGATGATGTGGCGGCCATGTCCGTCTCTACCAAGCTTGCTACCCGTATTTCCGCCCTCAGAACCGGTCGTACCAACGCTGAACAGGCAGCCAGCATGCTGCAGGTGATGGATGGCGGTCTGGCGCAGATGCTGGAGGGACTGCAGCGTATGAAGGCGTTGAGTGTCCAGGCCAGTAGTGGCTCCCTGACGGCAGCAGAGCGCGGCTTTTTAAATCAGGAGTTTCAGCAGCTGGCACTGGAAGTAGATCGTATTGCGCAGCAAACCAACTTTAACGGCATTAACGTGTTGGATGCAGAGGGTATTGAAGAGACAATCAATGCGATTGAAACGGACAGCGAGCTGGCAAATGAAGCGAGCGCCTACCTGATGTTTATCAGTAACCCGGCCAACAATCGCCGTATACGGATACAAAATCTGAATTTTCAATTCCGCAATGCAGTCAACCCGAACAATCCGCTGCATGTACAACGGGGGGGCAATGTGCAGGAGACGGTACGCAATCTGGTCACCGCATTTCAGAACCATCCGGACTTACGCATGCAGGAGGCGCGCTATGAAGTGTTTGGTGGTAATTCCGTCAAAATTACCCATCTCTCCCGCGGGGAGCTGGCGAAGAATTTCACCATTGATGAGCAAGGCTCTAACTCCCGGAATAATTTTATTACGCTCGGCGGAGATGTCATTCTGACTTCGGGTCAGGGGCGCTTTAGATTAGGCTCCGAAGCCAGCACCGGGGTGGGGCATGACTCGGTCGTTGGTATCGGTTCGACCGGTAGCGGGATGCTGGCGGCGCAAAGCCAGACCTCCGGCGAGGTGCGATTGAGCATGAATGCGCTGGCCAGTAGTATTAACAATAACCAGCGTCTCAGGATTGATAACGGGTTTGGCGGCACCAATCAGTTCCGCTTCCGTACCAATGCCAACCCGGCGAACCAGTTCCACATTCAGATTGGCCCGGATAATAAAGAAAGTCTGAAAAATGCGGTCACGGAGCTGTATGACTGGCTGAATCAGACGACGACACAACGTGTCTATGCCCATGAGCAGCTTGATTATGAGCGTGACGGGCTGGATCTGATCTTCCGCTATAAAGGAGCCGGGAACGGCGCGGACTTCAGGGAAAATAATATTCAGGTCACAGAAGCAGTTACGGGTGGTGCGATGAGCGCCAATTTCATTACCAGCGGTACGGATTCAGGCATCAATACCAGCGGGGTGAACAATGCTGACTTTTATGGCATTATACAGGGCTTTGAGGCGACCTATATTGACACCAATCAGGTAAATCTTTCCCTGAAGGTAGGTGAGCATACGTATACCACTGCCATCAGTGATACTCTGCCGACGGCGTTGACGCGCGTGCGGATGGCTTCCGAGACAGGGGGCTATATCGATCTCGATCTCGCGTCCGGAGGTGGAGCGCTGGTACTGGATCAGGATGGTGCCGATCTTTATGCTAAGCGCATGGACGAAGCATTTGATGGTGTGCGGTTTTATCAGGAACGTACCGTCACCAGTTTCCGCCCCGGCGGAGACCTGAGCGATACGCAGCTGCGTGTTGAACTGGATGATTTCTCTGAGCCGCTGGTCATTGAGGATTTTACGGTGACGGCAGGCGGTGACCGCAACCTTGCCAGCGACAGCGCGGTGTTTTCCATCACCATTAACGGGGAAGTCTTTACCAGCACCAAAACCATTGAGCGTGGTGTAGAGCCGATGGCACAGATTCGTATGCACAGTGAGCGCGACCCCAACCGCGTGGTGACCTTTGTTAACAGCACCACGGAGTTTGAAACGGAAACGGATAAGGAAGCGGCTGATTTTGAAGCGCTGATGAAGGAATGGCTGCCGTTTGGCGAGGTGATAGAGGCGACTAATCAGGAAGTAGATTTTCAGGTCGGCGTTCGTAGTGATGAGCGTTTGAACGTGTTTTTGAATTCCATGCGTACGGACCGGATATTTGCTGGAGAGACGCCTGAAATTTCCACGGTAGCATTTGCCGAGGCGGCACAGGACAGCGTGCAGGACGCTATTGAGCAGGTGATCTTCCGCCGCGCACAGGTGGGAGCGCAGCAAAGCCGCACGGATTATGTGATCGATAATATTGGTTCAGCTATCAACAACCAGCAGGCAGCTGAAGCCCGTCTTTCCGATACGGATGTAGCGTCAGAGTCGACCGAACTGGCCGGGGTGGTGGTACGGCAGCAATCCACCATCGCACTGATCGCCCAGACCAACCGCCTGCATTCGGACTTTATCAGTGGTGTATATGATCCGCAATTACAGGCCGCCGAATCGAGCTCTCTCATCTAATGCGATGACTCTATATCTATGCATGTATTGTCACCCCGCATGGGTTGCAGGAAGGCACTGTAGAAAAATTTGTCATTCTGAGTAAAGCGAAGAATCTGATCGAGATACTTCGCCCATGCATCGCCTGTGGGCTTTGCAGGGCTCAGTATGACGCAGCGAGAAACGGAGCAAACACTATTTTTTCTTTAACACTGCCCCAAAAAAGCCGTCCGTGCCGTGCTGATGAGGATATAGACGCACGCATCCTTCCTGCACCGCGTTCATCGGGATAGAAGAACGGGTGACCGGTTCCAGAGAAAAGTCGGTATGCTCTTCCAGAAATGCCTCAATTTGTTTCTCATTTTCTTCTTTCAAAATGGAACAGGTGGCGTAGACCAGCCGTCCGCCGGGTTTGACCAGCCGTTGCGCACTGCCGAGAATACGCTTCTGTATCTCCACCATATCTTTGAGGTCTTCTTCTTCGGTGCGCCATTTCAGGTCAGGGTTGCGCCGCCAGGTGCCGGTGCCGGTGCAGGGCACGTCTAGCAGCACCCAGTCCGCACTTTCCTTATGGCGCTTGATGAACGGGTCGTGCTCATCACGCAGCACTCGCATCTGCACATTGCTCACTCCTGCCCGTGCCAGACGTTTGGGCAACTGGGAGAGGCGGGCGTCCGAGACATCCCACGCCAGAATGCGCCCGCGATTTTCCATAGCAGCGGCGATGGCGAGCGTCTTGCCTCCCGCGCCGGCGCAAAAGTCGATCACTTTCTGTTTGGCCTGCGCATCCACCAGCGATGCCACCAGTTGCGAGCCTTCGTCCTGCATTTCAAACTGGCCCTCACGGAAGGCATCGGTCGCAAAGAGTTGCCCGCGTTTGGTCAGCCGGATACCAAGCGGTGCATACTGGCTCAGTTCCGGCTCAAACCCGGCTTCCTTCAGCGTTTCCATCAGCTTTTCGCGTGTGGTTTTGAGTGTATTGACGCGGATATCGACTGGCGCTTCCAGGTTCATCGACTCCATCGCGAGATAGAGCTTATCTCCAAACAACTCCCGCAGGCGGGATTGCATCCAGTCCGGGTAATTCAGCCGTGCCGGTTCGGGCAGATCGCCATGGATCAGTTCCTTACCGGCATAGAGCGCAATCATGGTGCGCTCGTCTTCGGTCAGCGGTTCAGGGCAGTATTCACTGCCGTCAAACCATTCGGAAATCTGGGCGATATGCGCACCGCGCAGGAAGATCAGCCCTAAGATCACAATGCCACGCGGGCCGCCTTTGGGGTTGATCTTTTCCAGCCACCATTCCAGCGTCGCGCCGTGGCGGAGGATATAGTAGACCAGTTCGGAGATGGAGCCACGATCTTTGGAGCCAATATAGCGGCGCGAGCGGAAATATTGCGCTAAAATGGCATCGGCAGGCGCGCGCGAGCCTTTCATCCACGCATCATTGAGCGTCTCCAGTAATTCGATTGCCGCTGCTATCCGTGCGCCGTCTTTCATGCTCCGTCCTCTGTGCCGTCATTCCCGCGAAAGCGGGAACCCAGTTTTTATATCAAATGTCATTCCGGCGAAAGTGGGAATCTGGATTTTTTACTGTCTTTGGCTTGCGCCTATTCCGTCATCAGCGTTTCGTAGTCGCGTCCACCGTAAAAGAGATTCAAAATGGTGACCTTCCGTTGCGATGTGTCTATTTCGAATGCTGCAACGCACTGTTTGTCCAGCGCTAAGACCCTCAAATTTTTTCGAATGTCGTCACGTTTGCGCCCCCGCTGTGGAGCCAGACTCAACGTCTCGCACTCCTCTCGCAGCCGTCGGATATAGGCCAGCGCCACTTCCGGGAACCCACTGTTTTCAGCGATATAATGATAGATGGACTCCAGATCGGCCACCGCGTGCGGCGTCAGGTAAACGCGATATGTTTTCATTGATCCGTGGTGGCAGGGTGTTGGCGATGCAGGGCATCAATCCTGGCTAAGGCTTCCTCCAGCGGAACGGGATCGCCGCTACCTGCCGCCCGATCAAGACGTGTGCGGATCGAGGTCAGACGGGCCTCGCGCTCTTCTTCCTCGCGTTGCCACAGGCGCATCGCATCGCGGATCACCTCGCTGGTGGAACCGTACATGCCGGACTGCACTTTTTCCTTAATCGCTGCCAGCATTTCCGGGGGCAATGTTACGCTGATCTTTTCCGCTTTATCCGTGTACGCCATGTTATCGCCAGTTGCTATTAGTAGGATTTAATCCTACCCGATGGGGCGACAAAAAGCAATGTCTTCATTGCCATGTCGCCTGCTTGCGCAGCAAGAGGCGGGCTTTCAGTTCTTTTTGTCACCCCGCATTTATTGCGGGGTCAGGTAAAACAACACCAGATGCTGTCACCCGCTGCGCCAGCGCTGGCGCGGCGAGTAAAGACGGCATGACAGTTATTTTCTTTTACTCCGTTCCTTGATGGCTAAGCGCCATTTATCACCGAGATTCAGTGTTTTCCATGGAATAAACCATACTCCTTACTATTGCGAAGCGAGGGGGCTACCTGCACGGTGAAATCTGAATCTACTTCTATCAGGTCTTTATCAAAAAGTGTGTGAATGTCGGCGCGAAGCAGCAAGCCGTTGAGGAGGTGGTTGGTCTGCTCGCCATTATAAGGTACGATATGCGCGGCCTCTAAAACCTCCTCCACAGCACAGCCCGAAATCACGCATTTTCCGTTGAAACGCTTCAGCAGTTTCCGGCGAAACTCTGGCTGTCCCCGGCGTATAGCTATTGCACGCAGCGTTTTCTCTCGGGCATCTTCGGAGTTGGATGGGTCGAAAGCGCCGTCTTGTTCTAACAGTTTCGCTGTCTGCTCTATATGGAGGTTGCTTGTGAAGCATTGCTTGAAAGCCTCTTCTTGTTTGGAATTCAGGGAGTATAGGCGGTTCTTATGTCTGCTTTCTTTGAAGTATTTACAATCAGAGTGTGTGCCCATGTCTTTAATGGTCCACTTTCGGTTGGCCTCATGTGTTAATTCAATTTCTATTGGATTTGCAACGCGCCTGACTTCCCCCTTCCAAGACAAATGGGCATCCGGAACCTTTTCTTTGCTGTTCTCAAAGAGGATGAAAACGTCGTCACCTTGCGATATTGGAACCTCAAAGTTTCTCTTATCCTTTTCTGCAGGTGCAATTTTACCCTTGAATGCCAAATGTACAATCTCACCCGCGTGCCAATCGTCATGAAACTCTGTTTTTGCAGCAAATACTGTCATGGTTGCCTCATCTTTAGATTCCCGCTTATCAGGGGAATGACGGTTTAAGAATTTTTGTCATCACCCGGTTTATCCGGGTGATCCATGATGGATTGCGTCGTCACTCCGTTCCTCGCAATGACAACACTTTATCACACCGGAGTGGTGTTAATTCTCCACCCGGTAGTTCGGGGCTTCGCGGGTGATGGTGATATCGTGGATGTGGCTCTCACGCAGCCCCGCGCCGGTAATGCGCACAAATTCCGCCTTACGTGCCATCTCGTCCAGTGTGGCGCAGCCCGTATAGCCCATCGCGGATTTCAGTCCGCCGACCAGCTGGTGTATCACCCCGGCAATCGGCCCCTTATACGGTACCCGGCCTTCCACGCCCTCGGGCACCAGTTTCAGTGCATCCTGAATTTCCTGCTGGAAGTAGCGATCCGCCGAACCGCGTGCCATCGCGCCGACCGAGCCCATGCCACGGTAGGATTTATACGAGCGGCCCTGATAGAGAATCACCTCACCGGGGCTTTCTTCCGTGCCGGCAAACAGCGAGCCGATCATGGCACAGTTGGCTCCGGCTGCGATGGCCTTGGCCAGATCACCGGAGAATTTGATGCCGCCATCGGCAATCAGCGGGATGTCCTTACTGCGGCAGACGGAAGCCACGTCCATAATCGCGGAGAGTTGTGGTACGCCAACACCGGCGACAATGCGGGTGGTACAGATAGAGCCCGGCCCGATGCCGACTTTGACCGCACTGACCCCGGCTTCGATCAGGGCTTCGGCGGCCTCGGCGGTCGCCACATTGCCTGCGATAATCTGCAGGCCGCTATGCTGTTTGCACAATTCGCGTACGGTGGTAATCACGCCCTGCGAGTGGCCGTGAGCGGTGTCAACGACCACCACATCCACCCCGGCGGCAATCAATGCTTCTGCCCTCTCTATGCTTGCCTCACCGGTGCCGACTGCTGCCGCGACGCGCAGGCGGCCATGGGTATCCTTGGCAGCGTCCGGATGGGTTTCCGCTTTTTCAATATCCTTCACGGTAATCAGGCCGATGCAGTGATGCGCCTCATCAACCACCAGCAGTTTCTCGATGCGGTGCTTATGCAGCAGGGTTTTGGCTTCTTCCAGCGAGATGCCCTCTTTGGCGGTCACCAGGTCGCGGGTCATTAGTTCACTGATAGGGGTAGCGGTGTTGGAGGCGAAGCGGACATCGCGGTTGGTCAGGATACCGACCAGCGTGCCGTCACGCTCTTCTGTGACCGGGATACCGGAGATTTTATGTTCGATCATCAGACCGAGCGCATCCGCCAGCGTGGCCTGCGGTGTGATGGTCACCGGGTTGATGACCATGCCGGATTCAAACTTTTTCACGCGGCGCACTTCGTCGGCCTGCGCGTCGATATTCATATTCTTGTGGATGGTGCCCATGCCGCCCGCCTGCGCAATGGCAATGGCCAGCTTGCTCTCGGTCACCGTGTCCATGGCGGAGGAGAGAAGCGGGATACCCAGCGTAATCTCGCGGGTCAGGCGCGCCCGCACATCCGCCTGCGCCGGAAGCAAATCAGAGGCTGCCGGTTTCAGGAGAACATCATCAAATGTAAGGGTTTCCGTGATTGTGGACGTCATATTATATCTCTCAGCAAATATGACGCCTTCTCATAGCGGAGAATGGTGGGGTTGTCACTTATTTTGTTTGCCCCTGCGCAGCGCCAGCAGGCGCGAGCAGGGGCGTTATAAACCTACGCGAATGCCTCTTCCCAGCTGCCGGTGGTGGCGGCCTTGGTGTATTCCGTCACCCGGTTCTCGAAGAAGTTGGTATGCTCCACGCCATTCAGGATTTCATCCATCCATGGCAGCGGATTCTTCTCGATCTTATAGAGCGGGTTCATGCCGAGCATGGAGAGACGGCGATCCCCGATAAAGCGGATATAACGTTTCACATCAGTGGAGGTCAGCCCTTCAATGCCGCCGACGCCGAAAGCGAGGTCGATGAAAGCATCTTCCAGCGTCACGATCTTGTCGCAAATCTTGTAGATTTCGCGGTGATGCTCGTCGGTCTCCACTTCCGGGTTTTCCTGCAGGAAGGTACGGTAGAGCTTGATGATAGACTCGGTATGCAGTGACTCATCACGCGCTGACCACGCCACGATCTGCCCCATGCCCTTCATTTTGCCGAAGCGCTGGAAGTTCAGCAGGATGGCAAAAGAGGCAAAGAGTTGCAGCCCCTCGGTGAAGGCGCCGAAGGCGGCCAGCGTTTTGGCAATGCCTGCCTTGGTTTCCACGCCGAATTGCTGCATATAGTCGTATTTATCTTTCATTTCCTTGTACTTAAGGAATGCCTGAT
>CAYMGS010000055.1:0-7878 GCA_964390025.1 uncultured Rickettsiales bacterium
TTCGTGCCCATCCTCGGCGCCATCGTCTGCTTCGTCCTGATGATGCAGCTCGACTCGCGGATGCAGGGCGGAGAGTTTGATCGACACACCGTCACGCGTATAAAGCGTATCATTTTGTGTATCATCAAGCGCGGAAATGGCATGCATGTAGCGGTCAAAATAGTGCTCCGCCTGCACCTGTGTGCGCGCGCCTTCACCTAACATGTCGTAAGAAAAGCGATACCCTTTCTCCTGCCATGTCTGCGCCTTTATCTTCGCATGCTCAATATCCGGTGCCAGTACAAACGTCTCGCCCATCAGGCGCATGGCGTGCCTCATGGCGCTGCGGACGACCGGTTCCCCCAGACGGTGTACCATGCTACCTACAAATTCTCCGGCGGTATGGCCCAGCAGGTGTGGGTTGCTGATACGACCGGCCAGCGAGAGTGAGCGGCTTCCCCAGTTAATCAGGGCAGGGCGGCCCAGCCCGATATGTGCATCCCAGTCTCCGGCAGAGAGTTTATCCTGAATCAGCGCATCCACCGTATCCCGATCCGGTATCCTCAGCAGCGCTTCTGCCAGACTCATCAGCAACAACCCTTCCGCACTGCTGAGATCATATTCCCGCTGGAATGCTTCCACCGGTGAGACATGGGTGTCGGTGCGTACCTGCTCAATCAGTTCCAGCGCGGTAGCATGTATGGCGGCGTGCTGTTCATCCACATAGGCGGCGTGTGGCAGCAGGTCAGCAAGTGTCATGCTTTCTGTGCGATCGTCGGTGAAAAACATGTGGGCAGCCGGGGTACCCGGAATCGAAAAAAGATGTGTCATGAGAGATAGTGTAGCGAATTCTGCTTGTGCTGCCTAGCGACCCATTGCCCCCGCGCCGGACGTGCCGGCATAGCGGTTCCAGCGCTCGCGTGCGTGGCGTTTGCGTTTGGTCAGCCGGTTGAGAATATCCTGCGTGCGGGCGCTCCAGGGCTGCTCTTCCCCCTCCGCCTGCTCACGCTGGGCGAGGGCGGCGGCACGCTGTTTCTCTTCTTCCTCACGCTGGCGCTCATGCTCAAGCGCATGCTGCTCGGCATGCCTGTTGATGATCTGGTGGCGCTTATTGCGCTGAAGAATCAGTTTCTTCTTTTGTTTTCTGTCCAAAACCGCTGTCCTTTTAGGCTACTGCCTTAACTATACCAGTGTAGCATGCGCAGATGACAGGTTTATGACTGTTTGGGCGACTCTTTGGGTTGCTTTTTGCGACGCCTGAGGTTCGCACGCAGAGCATCGGAGAGCGCCTTTTGCTTTGGCGTCTCAGCTTTAGGGGAGGGTTTTTTAGATTCAGTGCCGTTCATCCCGCCAGCATAGCGGAAAATACCTGCTTGCCAAGCGCGGGATGATATGGCACAGTGCGCGCCGCAACGCGCGGTAAATGTGATACCGGGTGCATGTGCCGGAGTAGCTCAGTGGTAGAGCACGTCATTGGTAATGACGGGGTCGGAAGTTCAATTCTTCTCTCCGGCACCATTTTCTGAAGCTTTGGTTGTTATTTAGAAGCCAGTGTGTTTTGCGTCAGCATAATTTGGACAGGTTGTGCTTGCCAGGAGCACCTATGTCATGTGAAACCACTTCACGTTCACTTTCATGCGCCACCATAAGGTTTGTGTCTGGTTGTTGTGTACTTCTCCTCGTTTCGAGTGCTTCACCCAGATCGCTGTATGAAATTCTTTCTCTAACCTCCTTCCATCTATCTTTGAAAGAATTAGAAAGTTTTTCGCCGCAAAGTTTATCAAAAACAGTAAATAAGATGACAGGACTCTCTCTTAAATCATTTAGCTGAGAAGAAACATCATTGCCCCTTACCTCATCCCATTGCCCGTTCACTCTGCGGCCAAAGCTGTTCAAATCATATGCAAGATCCTTATCAGAATATGTTACGCCATAGCTATCCCATTGTTCTATAAGTAAAGATATGCCCGTTTCCACGATGGTCTGGATGTCTGATAGGGTAAATAGTTCTTGTTTAAATTTTTGCAGTTTCCCCCGTTCTTTTTGACGTAACGATTGATCAATGCGCTCAATTTTTTCTGAAGTTAACCAACCAGGATTCTCATCAATTACCAGAGGGATTATGGCTTTAAATGCTGCTGCAGTTACAGGTGCAGAATCATTATCATTTTCCATGTTGTTAAAGTGGCTTCGATTTACTTCTATTCTTTTACAAGCCTCTGTCATGCTTAACCCTGTTGCCACTCTTAGAGCTCTCAAAAAAGCACCGGGCGTTTGGGCTTCAGGGAATAAGTGATTTGCTTCTGCGGTTGCCCGTTCTGTAACTTTTGCTTTTTCGTGGCTTATCAATAGGCTCGTCTTATCATTTGTCATCCATTCAGGAATCATATTCTGAGCCGCTGAAGCAATTTTTTGTAAATCATCGAGGGAAAATTGAATATCAAAACCTTCTGCTTCACGATGCCTGAAAGCAGTAAAATTCATAGTTGCTTTCTCTGCAAATTCTTCTTGCGTAAGACCAGTTGCATGACGAATTGCTCTCACTCTTTCACGAGAATCAATGGCCTTTTGCCACATGGTTTCCGCTTCTTTTTGTCTTGAAGAAAGTTCTTTTTGTTCTTCGTGTCTGAAAGATCTTCTATAAGCGGCTTTTCTCTGATGCGTGAACCATTCTGGACAGGCCTCTTCAACAACTCCAATTAAACTTTCTACCTGTTCTGTTTCAGGAGAGTGAATTCCTTTTTCCCAATTTAGAATAGTTACTTGTGTAACCCCGACCTTGCCAGCAAGTTCTTTTTGGCTCAAACCCGATTTCAATCGAAGGGCATAGAGGTATTCAGGGGGAGTTTTAGCTTTCTTCCACAATACCTCGGGATCCTCTACGCCGAGTTTTTTGGCATCTGCTTGTTGGCTTTCTCTTAAATACGTTATTTTATTCTCAGTCATCCATTCGGGCAGCTGCTCTTTAGCCAAAGATACAAGGGTCTCTTTCTTTTCTTTTTCAAATAAAGCAGGATTCTGTCTTTCTCTCGCATTGTAACTTGTTGCGCTTATGCTCAGCACTTCAGCTGCTTGTTTCTCAGAAAAGCCAAGCGCTAATCTGACAGCTTTAACTCGTTGGCCGGTGTGTTCTGCGCTATTCCACGCAGCATTGGCTGCATTAATTCTTCGCTGAATTGGAATACGTTTAAAATATTCTTCTTTATCAGAGGTAACAAAATCAGGAGCGATTTCTTTGCACGCTTCTACTAATAAATCCAGATCTTCTGGTCTTGCCCGAATTTTATCATTTACCCAAACCGATATCATAGCCTGGTCACGCCCAATTGATGCGGCGGCGTCTCTTTGATTCATTCCAGAACCTTCTATTAAGGCTTTAATATGCTCGCCTTCAGTCTGGGAAGCGTCCCAGAGTTTTTGATGGTGATTTACATCCATTTTTTATCCAGTTACTGTGTTTTGTATCTTATACAACACCAGAACAGAGATTAATGTTAATCTTTTATAAGATAGCAACATAACGTCTTATTGTCTGGTAATGACGGGCGCGGAAGTTCAATTCTTATCCACGGCACCATTTTCCATTTAAGTAACATTGTGTTGTCAGGGGGGCGTTCAGCGCTAATACCATCCCTTGCAAATTCACATCAGCAGAGTAAACAGGAAAGTGCTTACGCCGCTTTCCTGCTGTTGGGTTTATTGAACCGTCTGCGCCTGTTTTTCTGGCGGTTAGGTTTGCCGGCATGTTTTTTGGGTTTTGCCGGCGCGTCTGCCACTGCATCAGGGTTCATCAGGCGATTAATCGCATGCCATTTTCCATTATCGGATGGCGTCACCAGACACATGGCTGAGCCTTCTGCGCCCGCACGCGCCGTTCTGCCAATACGGTGGATATAATCCTCGGCACACTGGGGCAGATCATAATTGATGACATGCTCAATATGCGGGATGTCCAGACCCCGTGCCGCCACATCGGTTGCCACTAATATGCGGTATTTTTTGTTGCGGAAATTGGCGATCACCCGGTCACGCCTGCTCTGGCGCAAATCACCATGAATGGCATCGGCACTATGCCCTGCTTTTTCCAGCTTTCTGGCCATGCGTTCCGTGCTGTATTTGGTCTTCATAAACAGGATCACCGAGCCTTTGCGCGTATTCAGTTCGGAGAGCAACTGTTCGTGCTTTTCGCTATCCTTCACCCGCACCACGTCATGTTTGATGTTTGTCGCGGGGGAAGAAGTGGGGCTCACTGACACGCGCACGGGGTCATGCAGGTATTTTTCTGAAATGGTGACAATGTGTCTGGGCAAGGTGGCCGAGAATAACATCGTCTGACGTTGCTCCGGCATATGTTTCATGATCTTCTCAATCTGTATCGTAAAGCCCATATCCAGCATACGGTCGGTCTCGTCTAGCACCAGAAACCGCGTATCATGCAGTCTGAGGCTGCCGCGCTGCAGATGGTCATTAATGCGTCCGGGGGTGCCGACAAACAGCCGTGGCCGGTTGCGCAATTGCTGAAGCTGTTTTGACATCGACTCTCCGCCAATCAACAAGGCGGTTTTGATCTTTGAGCGTTTACCCAGCATCGCCTGTAGCTGCGCCATGACCTGTGTTGCCAGCTCACGTGTCGGGGCCATCACCAGCGCCGACCCTTTAGGCTCAGACAGTAAACGGGCCACGAGCGGAATGCCGAAGGCACCTGTTTTTCCCGTGCCTGTTTGCGCGGAGCCAAGGATGTCTTTACCATGCAGCGCATGAGGAATGGCCTGTGCCTGAATAGGTGTAGGCGTGGTAAACTGCATATGCCCAAGTGTATGGTTCAGGGCCTCAGGAAGCCCCAGTTCTTTAAAATCTTTCATGATAGTCTTTCTCTATAAATAAACGCACTGCTCGCTCTCTCGTATAAGAGGAGTCCTGCGCCAATAATGATCGGTGAGTGTGTGTTTAAGCCGCGTCCGCCAGTTTCAGATCTGCTGCTGAGGTTTTGCCCTTATTGGTGGCAATCTCATAGCTGATTTTCTGGCCTTCATTCAGGCTGTGAAGCCCTGCTTTCTCAACGGCACTGATATGGACAAATACGTCGCCTGTGCCATCTTCAGGGGCAATAAACCCATATCCCTTGGTGGGATTAAACCATTTTACTGTTCCATTAGCCATGTTTGTTCTCCTTTGGCGTTAGGATGAAGAGCGCTCACACCGGCTAAATCTGCACCATGCAGCGGCCGGGATACTCTTTTTCAAACGCCTTAGATCAACATGTCAGGGTAGATCGTCAGAGCCTCTTTTTTATGCGAGGCAGGCTGCTTGTCAGCAGCACCATATGTGAAGAGTAACTGAAAACTCAGGTGCGCTTTTACACGAAGTTTACGGAGAATGCAAGGTTTCTGGTGCTTTTAACCGTTTGCAGCATTCCACCAGCATCCCACCCCGGCATTCTTTTTTTATTTCTATTTCTCTGACTTCCGACTATCGTACGCGTCAGGATGCCCGGTGGACATCTGGAGTGGGGCCCGGCGACTTTATGTTTCGAGTCCACGGCCGCGACAGATATCGAAGGCTCTTGGGGTCTGGTCTTAACTCACTATCGTAAGGAGACATCATGAAAGCGATCTACTCAATCATTCCATTACCTTTTTTACTTGGTGCATGCGCGACAACGGCTATTTCAGACATCACTTTTCCGGAGCCGACTGTCATCACCGGCTATGTTCAGGAAATCGATGATGAAGGTTTCGTTCTGAAAGATGACAGCGGTGCAATAGAGATTGATACAGATGGGGTCTCATTTGAAAATAAGATGCAGGTTGGCGACCAGATTACCGTCAGAGGTGTGCTGGATGAAGATGATAGTGTTGGCCGGGACTACATTGTCGCAGAGGAGTTTGACGCATACTCTGTAATTTTGTCCAG
Source organism: uncultured Rickettsiales bacterium (assembly GCA_964390025.1). GTDB lineage: Bacteria > Pseudomonadota > Alphaproteobacteria > Rickettsiales > UBA998 > CAYMGS01. The sequence continues at coordinate 5,893 of CAYMGS010000055.1, forward strand.
TGGAGAGGAAGAAGTCATTGTGCCATACCGGGCCAGACGATAGCCTCGCCCCCAACTTTATAACGGCTTTCGCTAACCTGAGCGCCTCTTAATTACAGCAGCCCCTTCGTCTGGTGATCGGGAGACCGCACTTTCACGATGGTAGCACGTACCTGAATCCTTTAGGCCTACCGGTCGACTTCAAACGAGATTTTGAGGTTGACGCGGTAGTGGGTGATCTCGTTGTCTTTGACGACGGTGCTGAACTCCTGAACATAGCAGGAGCGCACGTTCTTGACCGTTTTTGCTACGTTCTTTACGGCAGAGCGAGTGGCATCTTCCCATGACGTAGGGGACTCGGAGAGGACTTCGATGACTTTAAGCATGTGGATTCCTTTTCAGACGTAAGTGAACAGATGCCTTAAGCGATACAATGTCTGCCGGCAGAAGGGAAGCGAAAACCAGAAAAAGCCGGCCAGTTAGCGGCTAGGCAGCCATTCGTGGATCAGATCTGTGAAATGGTCAGGCTCCAGCGGTTTAGTGGTAAAACCATTCATGCCAACATCAAAACATTTTTCTTTTTCCTGATCGGTGGCGAAAGCGGTCATGGCAATGATCGGTGTGGGTTCTGTCTGATTGCGCTCCTTCTCAATATTACGAAAACGCGTGGTGATTTCATGCCCGGTCATATCGGGCAGACGCAGGTCCATCAGAACCAGATCAAACCGTTCCTCTTCATACCGTTCGATCGCTTCCAGCCCGTTCATCACCACGATAGGTGTGTAGCCCATTTCGCCAAGAACAATTTCCGCTACCAGAATATTGCCCGGTGTGTCCTCCACCAGAAGAATGCGTGGGGCTTGTTCATCTGTGTTTGCTGCATCCCCCGGCTTGTCTGATGTTGCTGTTGATTGGGAGGTGTGTTGCGTTGTCTCCACAGTGGGAAGAGTGAGGGAGACGGTGAACGTGGTGCCTTCTCCCCAGATGCTTTTCAGGGAAATACTACCGCCCATTTTTTCCACCAGTTCTTTACAAATGGAAAGCCCCAGACCTGTGCCGCCGAACTGATGAGCAATCAGGGCATCTTCCTGCGTGAACTGCTCAAAAATCCGTTGCTGGTTCTCTGGCTTAATGCCTTTACCCGTATCATGTACGAAGAAGGTAATCTCGGCAGTGGCGTCTTGTATCGTGGTATCTGTTTGCAGTAACACATGACCGGTATCAGTAAATTTTACGGCGTTACTGGTCAGGTTTAAGAGGATCTGTTTCAGGCGCAGAGGATCACCGACAAGCTCAGGGAGAGACTCCGCATCGCCTTCCAGCTTAAATGCAATGTTTTTCTCGTCCGCTTGCACGGAGGCAATCGTGTTCACTTCATCCAGCACCTCCTGAAGTGAGAAAGGGCGGATCACCAGTTCCAGCGCATTGGACTCAATCTTGGAGAAGTCCAGAATATCGGAAATCAGTTCCGAGAGGGTATTGGCGCTATCTGCCAGACTTTTCTTCACCTCTGCCTTTTTCGCCTCCGGAATATCCCCGCGCTGTAATTTTTCCGCCAGTACCACCAGTACATTCAGCGGAGTCTTCAGTTCATGCGATATATTAGCGACAAAGTCCTTTTTGGCCTGATTGGCTTTGGTCAGCTTTTTCTTCTCTATTTCCAGCTGTTCATTTGCCTGCTGTAACTCTAATGTACGCTGCTCCACTTTTTCTTCGATCAGATGGTAGGAGGTTTTAAGCTCCTCATTCATTTTCTGAAATGTGGCCGGGCTTGGCAGTGTCAGCGCGGTAGGTAAGATACGCCAGATCACAACCGCAGTGATAATCGACACCATGCCGGTAGCCAGCATCACCAGCCCTTCAATGCCATATATGGGATACCATAATACGATAATGCCGAATATGTGTGTCAGCCCGCACAATGAGATAAAGGCGGCAAACAACAGAAAGAGAGGGCGGAAGGGCATATCCGGCCGTCTTCTGGCGAAATGCCATAAGGCAACGGGG
>CAYMGS010000055.1:7888-12470 GCA_964390025.1 uncultured Rickettsiales bacterium
CAACGGGGATACTGAAGTAGGCAAGGGCCGTGATGATGTCTGCTACGACATGGAGCCAGAGAATTTCAGGGAGCCAGAGAAAACAGGCGCCATGCGGCATCAGAAAATTAGCACTGAAAAATTGCTCTAATCGTTCCATTTTTCTCACCCACGCTAATGAAGATCACAGCTTATACCGTCTTTTATTATCTCAGACAGACTTATTCTTAATAGTGATGTGTGGCACGCTAAATTTTCCATTAGGTTGTAATCATGTCGGAATGATCGTGGTCAGCTGGTACGTTGCCTTGCCGGATATGCAGGTAAGATTTGCATTTTGGCATGGCGGGCGCTAAGGCTTGAGCATGGAATACCGAAAATTAGGCCAGACGGAACGGGATGTCAGTGTTATCTGCCTCGGCACCATGACATGGGGCGAACAGAATACGGAGGCGGAAGGACACGCCCAGTTGGATTACGCCTGTGATCAGGGCATTAATTTTATCGATGCGGCAGAGATGTACCCGGTGCCTCCGCGCGCCGAAACGCAGGGCAAAACTGAGCGTATTCTTGGTAGCTGGCTGAAAGACAGGAGTGACCGTGACCGGCTGATTATAGCAAGCAAGGTAACAGGCAAGTCTACAGGGTTTGCCTACCTGCGGGATGGGCCGCGCCTGAGCCGTGAGCACATCCGCACAGCACTGGAGGACAGCCTGAAGCGGTTGCAAACGGATTACATTGATCTCTACCAGCTGCACTGGCCGGAGCGTACCACAAATTTCTTTGGCCAGTTGGGGTATACCCACCGGGAAGAGAACGGGCTGGTAGCGCTGGAGGAATCGCTTTCTTCGCTGGATGAACTGGTGCAAGAGGGAAAAATCCGCCATATCGGTATTTCTAACGAGACGCCGTGGGGTGTAATGGAATGCCTGCGGCTGGCACGAGAGAAGAGCCTGCCGCGTGTTGTCTCCATCCAGAACCCGTATAACCTGCTCAACCGCACGTATGAGGTGGGGCTGGCGGAAATGAGCATACGGGAGCAATGCGGGCTGCTTGCCTATTCACCGCTGGCATTTGGTATGCTGAGCGGAAAATACGAAGGAGGGGCGCAGCCGGAAGGTGCTCGGCTAACCTTATTCCAGCGTTTCCAGCGCTACAATAATCCGCGCGGCAGGGAGGCGACGACTCGCTATGTGACTCTGGCACGGGAGCATGGGCTTAGCCCGACGCAAATGGCGCTGGCATATGTCAATACACGGCCATTCCTGACCAGTAATATTATCGGTGCCACCACGATGGAGCAGCTTCAGGAGAATATTGCAAGCGTGGAACTGACATTATCAAAAGAGGTGCTGGAAGGTATTGAGGCCATCCATCAGGCGATGCCTAATCCCTGTCCTTGACCTCAAATGCCCAGCTGACTTCGCTCATGCCTTCAATCAGTTTCGGTTGTAATACAAGCTGCAAGGTGCGTTGCGGCTTGCCTTTATACCCCATGAAGACACTTTCCTCAATGCTGGCAGTATGAGGTTCAGCACTGCGGAAATACCAGCTCTGGCCGGAGACAGTGGTAAGGGCAATGCGTCCGTCGGCGGCTTTCTGACAGCGAATGTCGGGATGCAGGTGGAAACGAATTGTGGCTTCAATACCGGACGGGTCTTTAAACTGGCAGGTGATTTGATCACGTCCGGCAATCTTTCCGCCATCTTCTGCCATAATCACCGTGCGGCTGTGAATGATGCCCGGTGCCGCTTCAACGGTGGCACGTAGCATGGGGCCTTCCGGCTTTTCCAGTGATTCCAGGCGGGGTGCCGGGCGGCGATGATTTTCCGGTGTCTGTGGCACGTCGCCATCGAGTGACAGAGTGGAATGGGCTGCCGGGCTTTTCATAGCGTTGGTCCAGAGTGGGTCATTACCCAGATACGCCCCGCAATTGACGACAATACGCTCCGTTCCGTAGCTGAACTCCATGGAAAGCGGGCCGGAAAAGGCGGTGCGTCCGTTGCCACCGTACCCGGTCATCAGGAACAGGCGTGATGTGTCACGTTGTAAGCGGCACAGGCCGCCGGTCGCCATAAGCGGGACGGTGCCGTGCGCATGTGCACGTTCAATCAGGCGGGCAATTAACGTGGCATCCTGCAATGTTGTGCCGCCAAAAAGTGCCAGTCTTCCATCGCCATGACAGCAGAAAGCAAGCATGGTACCCATACGCATGATGTGTTTGGCCAGATCCGCATAGATGAGGGCGTTGTTAGGCAGGATGGTATGCAGATCTATCAGGGTTTGCAGTGCGGACATCTGATCGTAGGGTTTGCCGCTCTTGATCATGCCGTCTTCCCGTATGTTGGCGGCCAGCCACGCATTGAGCTTGTCACAGGCAATGGCGCGCAAAAAGCGCATGGGTTTGAAACGATGTGCCACTGCCGTGAGTGCCCAGATGGCAGGCAAGGCGCGAGGGTGCGCCGGGTTGGTCTCCAGATAACGCTTGAGAAACAGGGCGTGGCGTATAATCGCGCGGCTGAAACGCTGACGGAAGATACGGCTCGAGCCTTCCAGTATCAGTTCCAGATGTTCCATCCATAAGGCAAGGCGTGTACCGGCAATATCCGGTTCCCACGAAATGGCTGACTGATCGTCACCCTCCAGAATAAAACCATTGATGAATTCCCGGCTGAAGCTACCCACTTCACGTTGTTTTTTGCTGGAAGCAATATCACGCAGCCAGCGGAAACTATAGAACTGGGCATGCCATTCGGCGCTGGCATCATCTGCCATCCAGGTAATGTGGCCGGGCATTTCCACACTGCACCCGGCGAAGTCAAACCGGCGCTTGAGAATCTTGCCCCCAATCGGCGGCTGGGTAAGCGGCCAGAGTGGGCGCATTGCTTTCGGATCCAGGTGACACCCTCCGTATAGAGTACGGGGGCTGAAACTATACAGGTAATAGAGGCGCAGCATACCAAGCGACATCTAGGCCTCCTCCGCTACCATGGCTTCCACCAGATCAGCCAGCAGGTGCAGGGCCAGCATATGGGTTTCCTGAATGCGTGCCGTCTCACGCGAAGGTACGACGAACAGCGCGTCGCAGATATTTGCTTTGTCCTGTCCTTTTTCCCCGGTGAACAACACGCGGTACAGCCCGTCTGTGCTGGCTTGCTCTAACGCTGCTACTATGTTGGCGCTGGAGCCGGAGGTGGAAAGTGTAATCAGGATGTCATCCCGCCTGCCCAGCGCTTCTACCTGACGCGCAAAGATACGCTCAAACCCGTAATCATTCCCCACTGCCGTAATCACGCCGCTGTCTGCACTGAGAGCAATAGCAGGCAGACCTTTGCGTTCGCGGGTAAAACGTCCGCAGAATTCTCCGGCGATATGCATGGCATCGCACGCACTGCCGCCATTGCCGCAGATGAGTACGGAGCCACCGGCATCAAAGCAGGATTTCACCCGTTCAGCCAGTGTGGCAAGTGTTTCGGCATACTGGGTTAAAAAGGATTCCGTGGCGTGTGTGTGATCGCGCAAGGCTTCCTGTATACGGGTGGTAAGGGCTGAGGTGCTCATATGATGCTTTTACCCCCGCAGGGCTGCAATATTAGCAGCATAGTTTTCAGGCTCGCCGGTAAAGACGGCAGATCCCGCTACCAGTACATCTGCCCCGGCGGCAATCACCTGTGGCGCAGTTTCCGCATTCACGCCGCCATCCACTTCAAGGTCGATCTGCCGTCCGCTGGCATCGATCATCTGGCGAATCTGATGGATTTTATCCAGCTGCGACGTAATAAAACGCTGGCCGCCGAAGCCGGGGTTAACGGTCATCACCAATATGAGATCGGCGAGATCCATCACATATTCCAGCGCACTGGCCGGGGTGGTGGGGACAATCGACACGCCCGCCCGCACATTCATCGATTTTATATGCTGCAAGGTACGGTTCAGATGTGGCCCGGCTTCTGCATGGACGGTGATGATGTCTGCGCCTGCCCTGGCAAACTCCTCAATGTACGGGTCTGCCGGTTCGATCATCAAATGCACGTCCAGCGGCTTTTGTGTATGCGGACGAATGGCTTTTACGACCAGCGGCCCAATCGTGATATTGGGAACAAAATGCCCGTCCATCACGTCCACGTGGATATAATCCGCACCGGCTTCATCAATGTGCCGGATTTCCTCGCCCAGCTTGGCAAAATCTGCGGAGAGAATGGAAGGGGATATTTTGATCGCTGACATGAAGGTGCCTGACTCTATGTGATGATTGCCGGGAGGATACCTCGCTTGGCAGGGGAATGCAATCGGTGCATGTTACGCTCTGTTTTGCATGGCTACGGCATAAAATCCGTCAATACCACCTTCCTCGGGCCAGTAGCCGGGCAGGATGCGCAATTCGGCACGTGGCGTGACCCATGCGCCGGGAATACCAAGCGTTTCCGTATCCGGCGGCATGATGTGGAAATACGGATAATCACTGAGGAAACGTGCAATCTGTTCTTCACCCTCTTCCGGTTCCAGTGAACAGGTGGCATAGACCAGCAGGCCGCCGGGTTTGACCAGTGTGGCCGCATGTTCCAGCAAGGCGCGCTGTTCGCTGGCAAGGCGTGCAACATCA
>CAYMGS010000056.1:0-5710 GCA_964390025.1 uncultured Rickettsiales bacterium
CTCCATGGGAAAAGGCACGACACCGGATACATTCTATTCGGTTGAACTGTGCGGCGGTACGCATGTACGGCGTACAGGTGATATTGGCCTGTTTAAAATCACGTCCGAGAGCGCCATCTCTTCCGGTGTACGCCGTATTGAAGCGCTGACCCGTGATGCGGCATATGCTTACATGGACGCGCAGACGCAGGTAATCAAAACACTGGCCGGAGAATTAAAAGTGACCGGCAGTGAAATACCCGAACGGCTGGCATCCATGCAGGATGAACGCAAGAAACTGCAAAAAGAGCTGGTGGAAGCAAAAAAACAGCTGGCACTGGGTGGCGGTTCAGATGGTGCAATTGAAGCAGAACGTATTGGAGAGATTGGTTTTATCGGCAAACACTTTGCTGATATGCCCCCCAAAGAGTTGCGCGGCGTTGCCCAGTCCATGCTTGAGAAGTGTGATCCCGGCGTGGTCGTCATTACATCCGGTTTTGAAGGCAAAGGTTCCGTCGTTGTTGGTGTAAGCCCTACATTAACACAGACGCTGAATGCTGCCGATCTGGTCAAAGCGGCCGTACCCGCACTTGGTGGTCAGGGAGGCGGCGGAAGACCTGAAATGGCCCAGGGAGGCGGCCCGGATGGTGACAAGGGTGAAGACGCTATCGCTGCTGTACGTGAATCACTGAAAACAGCCCAGGCCGCTTAACGCTTTATAGCGACGGCAACAGCTGGAAACTCCAGCTCAGTGGCGGATACATCATGTAATGTATAGCCTCAAAAAGGATATAATGCCCTGCATACAGATACAGTGAGTTGCGTGCAATAACTGCAACCGGAACACTCCACCATGCAGATGAAGCAAGCAAAGGACGAATCTCAAAGCGATGCATCGCATAGAGGATGGGCACCATGGTCAGTATAAAAACTATTGTTTGTTGAGGCGTATATTGCAAGAGAACGATCTGCGTTAATGCAATAACGGCTGCCCCCAGAACAAGCATCAACGGCGCTTTGAACGTCCCCGGCGCATTGCGATACCAATACCCCGCCAGCGCGATCATCAATGCAGGGCTACCATACTCAAAAAGGAAAAAGGTGAGCGGGTACCACACCAGAAGCATAATAAACAGGAAGCCCGCCCCCTGCTCCCTGTAGCGGCTTTCACTGAACCAGGCAATGAACGCGCGGCATACGATAATGCTCACCAGGTTGTTCACCGGTAATACGGGCTGGCTCATAGCAATATCCGCCAGCACCATAATACCTGCCAGCCAGTATAGCGACATACGCGCCTTTGAGGGACGTGCATAGCCACAGAGGAAAAACCAGATCGGAGCACCAATGCCTATGGCCCGCCACCAGACATTTTCCGGGAAAAAGAAGTACCCCACATGATCGACAATCATGATGGCAATGGCCAGAAACTTGATGGCGTCCCAGCTATTTAGCCCCTGCCCGTAACGGTGGTAGTTCTGGATGAAAGGGCTGCCTGCACGCATCATTTTTTAAAGACCCAGAACTGGTACATCCCGATGAATAAACGTGGCTGCTCGCCTTCCAGAATATGCCAGTTTGCCAGATTGTCCTGCCGCTCGTCATCCGGGAAACGCTCGCCATATAGCTTTTTGCGCTGAGGGTCGGCTATTTCAAAGCCGATAAACTCAAGTCCAAGCGTTTTGAGCGCCTGTTCAATTTGCGGTATGGTGAAGACGTGTTCCTGACGGTGAAATAACAGGTCACGGAATTCAGAGAGGGAATAAAAATCACGAAGTGTCGCATACGGCTTAACCTGAGTAAGGTCTGGCATAGACAGGAGCTTCTGGCGAAACGCTCGTATGCTATCCGCATCGTCACGAATGCCCTGCTCAGCAATACGCGCGCGCTCTTCCGTGATTTCCTTGCGTGCCGCTGCACTATACAGGCCGATCTTCATCAGCCCGCCGGGTCTGAGGAAGTCCGTAATGACGCGCCACCCCGCCATGGGGTCTTCCATATGGTGCAGAACGCCGGCAGACTCTACCACATCAAAGCTTTTATTCAGTCTGGCCAGGTTCAGAATATCGGCATGAAGAAAAGAGATGGAATTCTCAAGCCCATATTCGCGTGTCTTACGGGTTGCATAAGCTAGGCTGGCACGACTTAAATCTACGGCTGTTACCTTTGCTTCCCTGAAACGTTGTGCTGTCGTTATGGCATGCATTCCGGTTCCACAGCCAGCGATAAGAATTTCCGGTGCATCCTTTACATTGAGCCGACTCACATCACACCATGGCCACTCCTGCCGCACCAGCATGACTGGTGTGCCTACCCCTGTAGCTCCGGTCTGATTCCAACGCGGATAAGGGTTTTCTTCATATTGTTCCTGCACAACACGGGAGACGGTATGATCAATGGTTCCAAGTGACTCTATTTCCTGCGCAATAGCACGCTCTTCCAGAATATCGCCGACCGACATCTGGATAAACTGCTCTATATTCTTGTGTTGCCACTTCCCGGCAAGTGAAAGGAGCTGCTCTGCCTGCACGAGCTTGTTAAGCGGCATATAGCAGCCCAGCATCAGAAGAGCACGCATATCCTCAGCACTGGAAGTGAGTTCTCGCCCTTCTACTTCCTTAAGCAGCGTGGCAATGGCGGCATCTTCTTCCGGTGAACTATACCACACATATTCATTGATATGGCATTGCCATGCAAGTGTCAGCAATACATCATCATATATCTCTGAATCAAACGGGTAGGCATCAAGCAGCGTTGCCCTGAACCCGCTTAGCGCTATCTCCATATGGTTGTTACCCATAATAAAACGCCTGAATAAGAGGCGGGCAAGCTTATCTTCCATAACCTCCAGCATATGTTCCATCGGCCATCTGGAACCCGGGGCGGTTTTCATGCAGTCCGCAAACGCCTGATTGGTCCGTTTCAGCGTTTCGTATATCGTATGAGTCAGCTGCTGCTGCGGCACCAGCCTGGTATCTGTCAGCATCATGATGTCTGCCTTAAAGGGCGCATCCAGCACACTATCAGGCAGCCCCACCATGGATTGCATTAACCAGTTCCAGTATTCCGGATGCCCGGGGTTTGCCTGAATCAGACGACGCACGATACTGAAGGTTTCCTGCATTTCGCCGGCTTCCAGCGTATGCTTCGCCACATGGTGCAACGCTCCGGGATGATTCGGTTGTATGGCAAGCACCTGCCGCATCAGAGGGATAGCTTCGTTCGTGTATCCCTGCTGAAGCATAACATTGGCCAGATTATACAAGCCGCGCAGATAATGCGGGTCTATTTCCAGCGTTTTACGATAATACGCAATGGCCTCTTCCAGTTTTCCCTGCTTTTTAGCGATCACTCCGCGCATGTTAAGCGCATCTACCGACTGAGGTAGTGTTACAAGCACACTATCACACAGAGCCTGCGCCTCTTCCAGTCTGCCGTTTTGGAGCAACATCTGGCAGTGTTTCAGTTTCTGAATTGCCTGCGAGCCCTGAGTTGTGACGGAAGTGTTGTTTTTACGGCCCTGCTTCTTCTCAAGCCTGCGTTGCGCCCTGTTCATGCTGCTTCTCACATATAAGTTATGACCACGTCTGCAAACCGTAGCAGCGCGTTCATACATCTACAAGCAAGAAGAGTGCCCAGCCTTTTAGGAGGCCTGCTGAGTATCCATGCGGGTGAGTTCGTACATCACACTAAGCCATACACCCGCAGCCTTCACATCCCCATTGGCCATTTCGTTCTGCATTCGCTGCTGTGCAACAGCAAGGGCATCATTGCCATGCTGATCAAGCAATTCCACCACATGCTCACGGATATGCGGGTCTGGGTTCAGGTGGTTGCTCATGTAGTAATGGCGTTATTATTACTGATAAATGAGTGATAGGTCAGCTTCTTGGTATGAGTGAGAAGCACCACGGTAGCAACCACAAAGGTCAGCAACGAAGACATAAAGTAACCGAACCCGTAATAGCTGAAACCTTCATTCATGCTCCACAACGTCAGCACTGTATTCAGTACGAAATAGAGAATCTGAATATACATCACCTGTTTGCGACTGTCGAAATAGGACAGCATAATCAGCTCAAACAGCAACAGGACATGGAAGAAGGCACCGAGAGTTCCTAAGCGGAAAATACCAATCTGCGTGTACACCATGTCAAACAGTTCGATAATCTGCGCCGCCAGCACAATCGCCAGAAATGCAATCACGCCCTGAATCAGGATAAAGTTACGTGCGCTATCCAGAATACTATCGATAATCTTCTGACGGTTTTCACGGATACGCTTGAGCGGCATATGCCCCAGAATATCATCATAATAACGCTGGTAACGCATGAAGAACTTGGTTTCCACGCTTACCATAAAAGTAGCCAGCGCCGGAACGATGGTCAGGTACGACAGGAACATCGCACTGTCATAGTCCGGGTACATGATCATCTTACTGGGAAGCTCAATGGCTTCCGGAGCAAACCACATAATCCATTTATCGATCCAGATTGCGGCATTATAGAAAATACCGCCTACGGCCAGTTCCCAGTAACGCCGGAAATGTCCCATCATATCAAACGGGCGCGAGAGCTGATAGCTATACTCGGAGAAGATCTTGGCCACGAGAATAAAGACAATGATACCAAGGCCGAAGCTAAACCCGACCAGCATCCCTGCCTCACCATATGGCTCTTTGAGGAATTGCGCAGTCAGAGCCGCAATCAACATCCCCACACCAAAGGCAATACTTACGGCGTTATAGTCCTTCAGAGCCGTCATAAAGACGCCCAGCGCCCATACCGAGGTAATCATAAATACATTCACGATCGCGGCAATACGCAGTTCCAGTGGGAAGTCGACATAAAACAGGTAGAACCACCCTACAAACGGCAGCTGAATCAGGTACAGCAGAATCAGGCTTCCCAGCATCACACTGGGGGTATTGGTCACGTCCTGCCGGTGAATTTCATCCGCCAGATAGCGCGTTACGATCATGAAAACCGGTGCCGAGAGCACAAGCGAAAAGGCAAAATTATAAATCACCACGACACGGAAGTTCTCAAGACCAAAGTCTGCATTCAAATCAGTTGGGTCTCCGCCCGTAGTGAAGAGCTGGGTAATTCCTACCAGTGCCAATACGGTAAAGAGCCACGGCCCGGTGGACGCCATTGCCGCATGTGTGTAGGCGCGGAAAATGCCAAGCAGGTCATCTTTGCGCGTCAGTTTTTGTAGTACAAATCCAATACCAGCCATGGTGTTCCTCTATGATGCTCGTTTTGCGGCAGGTTCCGCCTGCGTCCAGGTGTTATATACGTCGTTATAGGCCTGATGCTGTAGTTGTTTCGTGTAATAGGTTGCCACCCGCTGGCGCATCGCTTCTGCACAGGCTTTATAATGCTCGCGGTCTGTCAGCAGGCGATACACCGCATCTGCCGTGGCAGACGGGTTGGAAAGCGGCACCACGGCCCCGCCCATACCCAGTTTCGGGTCTTCGTCACTACGGCCTTCAATAAGTTCCGGACACGCGCCGACATTGGTCGCAACGGTTGGGATACCGGAAGCACCGGCTTCCAGAATCACCAGTGGCTGCGCCTCACTGATACTGGTCACCACCACCAGATCAATATGGGGCAGATAATCATCGATTTTCACCTGACCGGTAAACTCAACGGTTTTCTCCAGTGAGAAATGTTCTACCATCTCTTTACAGTCGCGCGCGTAATCTTCATCCTCATCTTCTGACCCC
>CAYMGS010000056.1:5720-12203 GCA_964390025.1 uncultured Rickettsiales bacterium
ATAATGTAAGCTTTCAGGTCGGGGATGTGCTCACGCAGCATCGCACAGCTGCGGATAAAACTCTTAATGTCCTTAATCGGCACCACGCGGCCAATCAGGGCAATCGTGGGGCGCTCATGCGGCATATGACGAATTGCAGAATAGCGCTCAACATCTACACCATTCGGTATCACATGCATCTTCTCAGGGCTGGCACCATCGGCTACCTGCGCATGCTGGTTACCCTCAAACAGAGTGATGATTTCATCAGCAGCTTCATATGCGGCGCGGGAATAATTGGTGAATACGTCCATCCACAGGTCACGCAATGAAATACGGGTGTCATCAATGGTCAGACGACGCGAGATATTCTCTTCCAGCCAGTCTGCAGAGGCCACCTCAATTCGGCGCTCATTCGTGTAGATGCCATGCTCGGTAATCAGCATGGGGCGACCGGTTTCCAGCTTGGCACGCGCTGCAAACAGACCGGCATAGCCTGTTGAAAGTGCGTGGTATGTTTCCGCCTCAGGAATATCAGCCAGCAAAACGGAGTACAGGCTTCCTATAATCGCACGCCACGACCAGAAATAATCCAGAAATGAGCTTTCTGAGAAGTTGGTCTCATACATATTTTCCATGAGCTGCCATGCCTCTTCCGAGTCCAGCAGTTCATACTCTCCCGGATGGCCGGAGAACTGGCGCAGCACCTTGATCACATTCTCAATATCTTTCAGGCCGGCGCGCCCTACCGTGAGGGTATTGAGCGCTCCTTCCAGATTGCTGAGTGAGCGCGACGTGCGAATGCCCCCCTTACGCAGCTTCTGAAGGCGCAGGTCCGTATGACCGACAACATTGTCCGGGAAATTATATTTCCGCTTCACCTCGGCGTCCCGCGGTAAAATAGACAGAATATGGAACGTTTTGTCGGAATGGCGCGCGATCAGCTCATGCGTCCAGGTGGACACGCCACCTTCCACGTAAGGGTAGGTGCCTTCCAGAATCAGACAGATATCTGCTTTCTTACTCATGCTGCAATCTCCAGCTTTTCTTTATCCTCGCCAGCCCAAAGCTCAACGCTTTCTGCCAGTTGCGGCAGATCTTCATAGTAACTCCGCAACTGTGCGCGGTTAGCTTTAGCCTGTTTCCGCAGCTCGTCAAATCGCCCGGAGAGAAACAGAGCCTCGAGGTACCAGATAATCAGGGAATCAGAACTGAACCCTTCTTCCAGACAACGACGGAACCAGTCTGCCCCTTCTACATATTGCTTCCGGCGCAGCATCAGGCGACCTGTCTGGATACGGATATTAATGTCATTGGGCTTCATCTCCAGATATTCGCGATACATGTCCATCGCACGCGTCTGGTTGATGCGCTCACGTTCAATGTCCAGAATACCGGTAAATGCATAGTCATCGTAATGCTCGGCCAGCGCCAGCTTGATATTGGCATCTTTCGGGTACTTATGCATCAGCTCGGTAATCTTCATCAGTTCATCGAGGAACTGAGTCTCAATTTTAGTCACGGCAGTAGCCGCCTGTACGCGAATGGCGTTGCTGGGGTCGTTCAGTGCTTTTTTGAATGCAGGAGCAAATTGCGGTTCAAAATAATCCGTCATACGGCTGAGTGCTTTGCGTTTCTGCGCCTCCGATCCGATTTCCATCACATCCATAAACGGAATCACGCTGTAATCCACCGGGTTCTGATCCCGCCCGAATTCCAGGTCCTGATAAACACGTTCCGCGCGCGTAAGCTTCTCACGCGGGAAAATCATGGCAAACCACTCAGAAAAGGTCTGCGAAATCTGCATCATCCACAAATGCAGTATAATGGAGAGGAATGTACCAAATGCACCGAAGACACCGAGCCCTGTTGTTGTAGTTCCCAGCAGCAGCATAAAGCGCGCATCTCTGCCCAGACGATGCAACAGCGCCGCAAACCCCAGTGCAATCGCGCAGAGGATAATATGGATCACCGCAAAGACCACGACCGGATAGTCCATCCAGAACAAAAGGTAGGCGTTCAACGCATGCAGGAAGGTCGCAATCGCGGACACCACGAGCGTAACACCTGCGCCAACAATACCAGCGCGGTTCACTTCATGGACATCCGGCTCCTTCAGGTAAGAAGCAACGACCGGGTTTCTGGAAATGGGTTTCATGTTTCAGTGCGCCTATTTCTCGTGAATGTTATGCACCATAAAGGTGAAGTTCGCATTGCTTACCGACTTCAGTGCAGACAGGTCTTTCTCAATCTTCTCCTGAACAATGCGGGCACCGCGTTTGTCCGTTGCCGGTAGCACAATGGAAAACTCACCTGCTTCCGCCTGATAATCAAACGCAAGGTCAACCGTACGCAAAATCTTATCCACGATGGCTGACAGCTCTTTTGCCACTTTCTGATGCACTGCCGGGTCCATCTTATCGGCATCAACCAGTTTGATAACCACCATGTTCACATCGAAGTTCAGTCGCTTAGCAAGTGAACTGATGTAGTCTGTGTAACGGCGGAAATAGCCACGGGTCATCAGGTTATGATCCGGGTTAATCACACTTTCTTCCTTCACCACCTGGTATTTACCGGCATTGACAAATGCCATGCCTACCCACTCGCAAATAGCGCGGAAGGCTTCAATACTGGAAAGGTTCAGCTCGGTGAATCCAAGCTTCTCAACTTTCAGCATACCCACCACTTCACCGCTTTCCGCATCTACCAGCGGGCCAGCCAGCATCCCTTCACCATTCAGGATATGCTCATGCTCGTCATTGACAACACACAGCGTCTGGCGGTTGCCAACAATTTGCTGATACAGGCGGCTGTTATTGTCATATTCACGGGCAAAATTATCTTCTTCACCCCAGCCGGACATAATCGTCGCGGAGATGGTACCATTCTCACGCAGGAACACGGAGAATTTCTCGGGACGCATCACGGCATTGATCAACTCATTGACGCCTTCGAGTACATCCTGCGGGTTCAGTTTCTCAACTGCCTTCGCCGCCCGGTACGTATCAATAGAAGAGCGCAGCTGACCGGCAATACGCAGCTCCAGCTTTTGCTTCAGCTCACGCACCCATTCATAGGACTCCGCGATTTTCTCTTCACGCTCATTGGCTTCCCTGAGTTCTTCCTGTAGCTCGTTGCGCTCACGAATATGGCGCATGCGCAGTTCGCCAAGGAACACCGCCGCGACAATCCATATCAGCGGGTTGATGGCAATCTCAAACAGGTAATCATACATATCCTGTCCAAAGCTCTGCTCCGGCAGATTACCCACCAGCAGCACCAGCGAGGAAGCAATCACCGCCACGATACCTTCTGCAGTCCCGTATTGAGCTGCCACCAGCACAATAATGATCCAGAACGGGTGCGGCTCCACATCCCAGAAGCGGTCTCCATCTCCGAATACAATATCCAGAATCACCGCCACCAGCAGGAACAGGGCAATTTCGACGATAGCCGCGAAACGGAATCCCATGATACGACGTTGTTGATCTTCCATGTTGCTACTCACTCACTTTCTTGTTTAATAGCGATATTTTACATAAGCTCCGACACGGCTGATATCATCATCCGTCTCACCTGAACCAATCCCGTAGAAGGCACGTGCCTGTACTTCGAGATCATCCGTAATTTCATGCGTCAGACGCAGCTCTCCGATGGGCCCGTTACCGCCAAGGCGGTCAAACCCATATCCGGCGAGATAATCCAGATAGGTCGCCTCGGTAAAGTTGTACGTGCCCGCTAGTGCCAGTGAGTGAACCTCACGGCTGCGGAACGGGAACGGGCGGTAGCGTGTGCCGGTCGCATCCGTAAACTCGTCATGATCCAGCTCGTATTCTGCATCCAGCCCGTAAATCACCGCCATGTACGGATCATCCATGAACTGGTAACCCACCGTAGCGCTGATACCGGCACTGGTCGCCACACCATCTTCCTCCGCTACATTATAGCGATTAAGGCTGGCATCTGCCTGAAAGGTAATATGCTGATCGATGCGGGCTGTGTGATGAATCTCGGCACGGTCACGTGTGGCATCATCCAGCACGCCTTCTACGAACTCCCAGTATGGACGACGCAGCTCCAGAGCAATGCCGCTGGTACCCAGACGATTGATGAAGTCTACGTAACCGCCGATACCCACCGTATCGTTGTTGGCAAACAAAGCGCCTTTAAAGGTGGTTCCATCCTCAGTGATATAACGCGCAAAAATCTCACCGCGCTGCTTGCTTTCCTCAAATGCCCCAATACGGCCATCTGCACGGCGCACCACGGTAGAATCCACCTCGTTATTCTGGAGGGTTGCTCCAATATCAAATCCTTCGGAAACGGTTGCAAAACCAGCCAGTGTGGTAATCTGCTCATCATTATCACCCAGTGAACGCCACTCATGATCCAGCATCACATGCTGCGCATGCAGCTTCTCAATATCGCGCTTGAGAATCTGAATGTCTTCGTTGTGCGGAGAAAGCTCATGAGCGCGACGCAACAGGCGCAATGCACGCTGCCAGCGCCCTACAAAGTTCTCAGCATTCGCGGTATATCCCAGCAACTGCGAGTCATTCGGGTATTCAGGCAGAAGTTCATTCAGACGATCTGTAGCCGCATACTGCTCACCGGTTTCCAGCTCAATACGTGCTGCAAGCAGTTCATAACGCAGGCGCGCCTGTGCATCGGCCGCCTGTGCAATCATGCTCGCATCCGGGCGAGGAATGACCGTAATGCCGCCATCCCTGCGCTGCACCACTTCCAGTGTATATTGTGGTTTGGCTGCTACTAGCACTTCATCGTGACCTTGCGTCACAAAACTGATCCAGTCATAGCTGAGAGCTGCATTCTCCGAAATGGAAGGCGTCGGGTTGACTGCAGGATTGTAGGCAAGCAACACTTCACGGCGATTACCAAGCAATTTATATGCAGTGAATTCACGGTTTGATATCTGAAGCGGCATCTCATCACCAAACTCCGACATAACCGGCGCAGGCTTACGCAGGGCCTGTTTTGCTTCCTCGTAGCGCTTCTGCTCTACCAGCGTGCTGACATAATCCGCATGCAGGATTTCATCGGAGGGGTTACGTGCAATCGCCTCCTTAAAACCTTCTACACCGCCATCCACATTACCAAGCCACACCATGCTCTGCTGAGCTTTGGATTCCATATCCGGCGTACGGGCCTGTTCTGCACGCACAATATCGAGCGTTGCCTGATAATATTTATAGGCTTCCTCCATATTTTTCTCACGGCGCATAATCTCTGCATAATAGTAATATGCCAGATACGCCTCATCATCCGGGGTCGCTGCATTCTGGCGTGCCACCAGATAATTACCGAGATACGCTTTTGCCTGTGAATAATCTGCACGACCATGGGACATAATTCCCACTTCACGCAGCGCTTCCTCATCACCTTCTTTCTGGCGCAGAAGCTGCATATACGCTGCCATCGCACGATCCGGCATACCATAGTCGTCGGCAAAGCGTGCGTAGCGACGAATAGTCTCCGTCTCATAGCGGCCTTCATGCATACTGTTCATGATGGCGTCCAGCGCATCTTTATTGCGGGCTTTATACTGAGCCAGCAGGTACGCATCCAATACCTGTGGTGCACGCAGCGCATCGGGATAGGTTTCAACCAGACCAACAACACCCTCCGAAGATGCCAGATCCATCACCATTTTGCGCCATGCATTACGCTCCTGCGGAGTCTCAGCTTCTAAAGAGCGCTGATACAACCACTCCAGCTGCTGCCGCTCAAGACGAGGCCCCCAGAGATATAACAACTGGCTGACTTCTGTGCTCTTCGGCCCGGCATCCTGTGCCAGTTCATAGAAAATGGCTTCTGCATCTTCCACGTACCCTTTATCCAGCAACGCAAAGCCAATGGAGCGTTTTTCTTCATCCGTAACGCCAGGGCGCTTGGCCGCCATCAACCAGAACTGACGAGCTTCCTCATATTTGCCCATTTTGTCGAGGTTCTCTGCGTAAATATAGGCCCAGTCACCACCAGAATGCACCGCCAGATCACGAATATAAGGCATGGCGATATCCGCACGCCCGCCATCAATCAGGGCGTAGACAAGCGCCATTTTTCGACGACCGGATACTTCACCAGAGGCCAGCTGACGTGAAGCGAAATCGGCCAGCTCATCACGGTAAGAAGGATCGCGTTTTGCCTGCTGAATCAGCGCCGCAAGGTAGGAGTCAACGACATCATCCGTCAGTTCACCCGCATCCCGCAGCAAAGCAAGCGCTTGTTCAAACTGGCCGTTCTTCAGATATGCCTGTGCCAGATACGTACGGCTTTCCGGGGTTCCTGTCATGCCATTGAGCAACTGCGCGGCATCCAGCGCCAGTTTATGATGGTCATTATCACTTGCCAGGAAGTAAATATCCGTCAGCAATGCTTCGTTCAGGTCTTCTTCATGGCGGGAAATCCAGTCAATTACCTGCTCTTCCTGCCCGTTAGCCGCCGCCAGCTTTACCCAGATACGCTCTACCGCAACGGAAG
>CAYMGS010000057.1:0-12178 GCA_964390025.1 uncultured Rickettsiales bacterium
TTCTGGAGCTTGGCCATGGTGATGTCCTTGCCAATCTCTATCCCCAGATGAAACACAATGCCGCTTTCATCAAACTGCTGATGGCGTTTGGCAACAATCGATTTATCAAGCTTGAAATTTGGAATGCCGTAAATCAACAACCCGCCACTGCGGTCATAGCGATCATAGATATGCACCTCACAGCCTTCGCGGCGCAACTGTTCGGCAGCAGCCAGACCGGCTGGCCCGGCGCCGATAATGCCGATGGAATACCCGTTCTCACGAGACGGCGCAAAGGTTTCCACCCACCCTTCCTGCCATGCGGTTTCAGTAATATATTTTTCAATGGAACCGATGGTAATGGCACCAAAATCCTTGACCACACATCCACCTTCACAGAGTCTGTCCTGAGGGCAGATGCGCCCACAAATCTCCGGAAACGTATTGGTACGCGCCGCCATGGTGTAGGCATCCTGCAGGCGGCGCTCAGCCGTCAGGCGCAGCCAGTCCGGAATATTATTGCTCAGCGGACAATGCACCTGACAGAACGGCACCCCGCATTGCAGGCAACGGTCTGATTGCAGTTGCGCCTTTTCGGGCTGAAACTCCTCGTAAATCTCTTCAAAATCTTTAGCACGCTGTTTTGCCGGGCGGACATCGGGATATTGCTGATCTCGTTTATGATATTGCTGCATAGTATTTTCCGCATTTTTTGCGTTGTTTCTCCTAATCTTCCACCCTATCAGGGTGATATATTGGTATACATAAAAACCCCCGGGCTATGGAAGCTTTTTTTGTGCAGCTGCACACAGCGTATACCAGCGCCTTTTTTCACAACCTGAGCAAGAACACATACAAGCCATACTATGTTTATGCGCTTTTAAAAAACCCATTAATTTTATCGGGTAATGCGGCTCCCAGAGCGCGTCACGCATGCGTCACACATATAATCATCATGGGTTTACAAAAAATTTACTACTTAGGCGATAGTGTGGATAGTCCACAATGAACACAGGCTTGCCATGTTACATGCCGTATCTACTATACCGGCTTCCTCCGCTAAGATCATTACTTTGCCGGAACATGAGGCATATAAGCCTGCGGATAATACATATACCAGCGTCATTCAGGCTGCTTTGGAAGCCATGCAGCAATATCTGCCGAATACATCGGCCGAAGTAGAGGGAAAAGTTGCCGAACTCAGAGAGCAATTCGTTTCACTTGCCAATGCAGCGACAAAGCAGGCCGAAGATATTGAAGAGATTGTGGAGCTAACCCATACGGTTGAAGTCGATGGGAAACGCATTACACTACAGGAAGCCTTCGATCTGTTTAATGAAACACTTCAGGTCGCTGTCGGACGTATTGTCAACTTCTCGAAACTGTCTGTCTCCATGGCAAGTCAGTTTGATGCCGCGGCGAACAATCTGTCTGCTGTAAGCGGGTTTATCAAAACCATCAACAGCATCACCCGCCAGACTAAGCTGCTGTCCATCAACGCCAGCATTGAAGCGGCACACGCCGGTAAAGAAGGTGAAGGCTTTGCCGTGGTAGCAGAAGAAGTAAAAAAACTCTCTGAACAAGTGGCCTCCCTGTCAGAAGAGATGGAAAACCGGGTAGGCAAAATAACCGACAGCGTAAACAAGAGTTATTCAACGCTACAGGAAGTCACCTCCATCGATATGACCGACAACATTCTTCTGAAGGATCATATTCAGGGCATTGTGGATCAGACTTTACAGCAGAATGTTCGCATTCAGGGCGTGCTGGATCGGGCCGTCACCGATACCAAGGCCTCCGCACAGGCCATCAGCGGCATGGTCATGGGGCTACAGTTTCAGGATCATGTGGCGCAGGTACTGGACAGCACCACCGTCACGCTCGGCAAACTGGACAATGCGCTGGGCTCGCCGCCGCGTGATGACGACGGCAACGCAATGTCTAAGGAAGCATTTATTGAAATGGTGGCACAATCCTTACTGCTCAGCGAGCTGAAGAAGCAGTTCACTGAACGTCTGATCCATCACGGCCTTGCGGAACCGGACGCTGAAGCAATGCCCTCTGAAGAAGATTCTATGTGCTTGAACATTCAGAAAATCGTTTGAAGGCTACTATTAAAGGTCAGCTGACATTTAATGATAACACAGCTTTTCATGAAATATCTTCCAAGATCGAGGATCAGAAAATAAAGCAGCTGGATCTTGATCTTAAAGATCTGGACTACATCAAGTATTCCGGTATCGGTATTTTGCTGGTGCTGAAAGAACGATGTGATGAGCATAAAGTACATCTTACATTACAGCATCCTCAGGGACAGGTCGCTCAGTTGCTGCGTGTAACAGCCATTGATAATCTGATTCCGATTACGGCTTAGGCTCCAGACTTGTACGATACGGAAACGTCCGCCGCACTTCCTCTACATCAAGCGGCATATGCATATACTCCCCGTCACGCCACATGTTGACCTGATCAAAGAAGTTTTCACTGCGCAACCATCCATCCTGCCCGCCCAATAGTACGAAATAATTTCTGTTATCATCTGCCATATCGGAGATATGACGCGATTGTGCACCAAAGAATGCACCTTTCGGTGTGTCGTCAATCAGGCCGTGCGCCTGTTTCATCACCGTCTCGCGGGAACCCGGTGTCGGAATATCATCAAACACATAGCGTTTACCAAATACGGGAATGGAAGACATCACATGTTTCACACGCAGCCGATGCACATCTCCCCACACACTATATTGCATCATCAGCCCGTCTGCTGCCCGGTTTGCATCCAAAAAAATCTGGCGCAGATCATTATCCTCTGCCTGCGTCATTTTGTTCAGCAGAAAATCATCAAAGTAAGCGGATCCGGAAAGCGCTTTCAATTCATCCATGGCACCCAGTGACTGATAGAGTGTTCTGGCAAAGGAGGCGACGAATGCCTGATACGCCAATGCCCCGCGTGATGTCGTATGATAATGTCCATCCCAGGCGCGCATACTCTGTGAAGTGATACTTTCCGGTACTTCGAGCTCTTTCATACGCTTCAGCAGTGCATCCCGTACAATCAGGCTGGAAGAGGAGAAAACATCCCGCTGCATCTGCTGCAGACGCTGTACATCCAGCTTTCCGTAATAGCGGATCATATCTGCCAGACGTTGCGTTCGATCCGGAGGAGAATAAAAATAGCCAACGGCAATGGGGCCTTCGGGCGGAGGGTTGTTTGCAGAGACCAGATAACCCTTCCGGGGAATAAATTCCGACGGCAAACCATCGTGCCCCACCACCTTCTCCCATGACGCCTCATACGAACTCAGAGGCGTGAATACATCTGCCGGGGATTTATCGGTACGGTGCGGCACCTGTGTAGCAGCCAGCCTGCCAATATTACCTTCCGTATCGGCGTATAGCATGTTGAGTGCGGGAACGGCGTAGGTATCAAATGCCGCGCTGAATTCTCGCCAGCCGCGCGCCCTGTTCACGCCCAGCATGGCAGTAATTTCATCGCTCATCCCGTGTCCCACCCATTTCAGCGCGAGCGTACGGTTATCCACTTTCGGAATCAGCGGTGCATCTGAGATGACTGGCCCCCACGGGGATGTGCGGTATGTAAATTCTGTTGGGAACCAGAAACGATTCTTCAGCGTTTCCGTATGGCTCGTAAGCAGTTTTTCATCTACATCGCTAATGTCATAGAGGTCACTGTTGGCTGCATGCAGATTCGTCCCTCCCCATGCAATATGTCTGTTACGGCCAAAGGCAAATACCGGCAGGGTTGGCGCCATCATCCCCACCACGTTATAGGAAGGTGACTTCAGACCGACGACAAACCAGAGATTGGGCAGGGTGAGCCCCAGATGCGGGTCACTGGCAATCATGGGGGCACCGCTCATGCTCCGCGACGGCCCAATCACCACGCTGTTACTGCCCAGCTCCGCACTGTTTTGCCAGATATCCAGCATCACCCGAAGCCCACTCACATCTTTTTCTTCCAGCGAATGACGGTTCAGCTCACGGGTCATATTTTCACGGATACGGTCCCGGTTATAGATGCGTCCACTACCGGCATCGAGCATCACTTCCCAGATCGTATCCCACTTAGGGCTATCACGATATTGCAGCAACGTGAACCAGACCAGCCAGCTATAGTCCGTCCCCGCCAGCCTGCCGACAGCGAACAAATCTTCCGGGTGCCATTCCTCCCGTTTGAGATTGAATACTTTGAATTCATGTGGCTCATCTTCCATGCGTTCCACGTATGTATTGATACCTGCTACAAAACGATCCATCCAACGCTGTGTATGAAGTGGTGCGGCTTCGTAAACAGCACGGGCAGATTTCGGATAATCAATAATGCGGAGGGTTTTATCTACCGGGTTGGCGACCGGCCCGGCCAGCTCCGAGAGACGTCCGTATACAATGCGACGTGCCAGCTCCATCTGGCCCAACCGTAAATGCGCATGAATCATGCCCAGCACGAAAGCCGCGTCATTATCTGTTTTAGCTTCTACGAAAGGTACTTGCTGTGCGTTCCAGTAAATCGTGACGGGCTTATCGAGTGGCAGGGCATCTGCAGGGAACATGGCCAGACGCTCGTTGATCGTGGTCGGTGCGGGAAGCGGTTGCAGCAGATCTTTGGTGACAATCAGTACTGCCGCTACGATCAGGATGAATATAAACGCGACGCCATAGCGAATTTTCAGATACCGCCTGCGTCTTCTGTGTATCATGGTGATCGCCTTACAACAGGTTTAAAGCCCAGCATCACGGTATACACGGTCAGCGCACTTAGTGCATGCCAGAGAAAATGCGTACCATAAGGCCATAACTCGCATAATGGCATATCCATAATCCGTGCAACAATGGCCAGTGCAAAGATCATGGATGCAACAAAACACAAGCGTGCCTGTCGTGGAAAACGCTGACCAATAATGACGCCAATATAGAGCAACCAGAAACACAGAGGGACAAATGCATTACTCTTTTGTAAAAAGATGTCGTCCCATAGCAGCGATGCCACACCCATCATGCTTGCCAGCATAATCATATCACGCATGATACGTTCCGTGCGCCAGTCGGTAAATTTCCTTAGGAACGCATACTGGAACATAAACAGAAAGAGAAAGATGGGAATGATATCCGCTATCAATGCCCAGAGTTCTTCCATGCTATGCCAGAGCATACTCCCTGCACCTATGAACATGGTGAGTATGATGAGCAGACCCGTGCGTTTAAAACGAGGGTGTGACGGAGGCGTCATACGAAAAAGCAGATAAGCGACGAAGAAAAACGCGGCGCTACTAAAGACATTCAGCGGCTGCGAAGTGAAATAAAAAGCCGTATGTTCACAATATGAAAAGTTCAGCATACTCCCGTACTATAATAAAAAATATCACTACTATTATAGTAGCACATAGCGTTAACAATTACATCTTAAAAATGTAAATTCTGCTGCGGCGCAACAAAATATTGCTGCGTTGCACAAATATTTATGATCGCACCAGGTCGTGATAATCCTGCATGAGTTGTCTGGTAATGGGACCCACCTCATAATGGTGTTGATCGATCTGTCCAATGGGCGTGACCTCAGCGGCAGAACCCGTTAAGAATACTTCCTGCGCCTTGTCCAGTTCGTCGGGCTTGATATGACGCTCAATCACCTCGATGCCACGCTTCTTCGCCAGCTCCATGACCGTACGGCGTGTAATACCATTCAGGAAGCAATCCGGCGTCGGTGTGTGCAGCGCACCGTCCATCACAAAGAAAATGTTAGCGCCTGTCGCTTCGGCGATATAACCGCGATAGTCCAGCATCAGGGCATCCTCGTAGCCTTCCCGCTCTGCAGCATGTTTACTGACCGTACAAATCATATATAGTCCGGCTGCCTTACTCGCGGTTGGCGCAGTATTAGGTGCCGGGCGCGCCCACTCGGAAATTTTGAGTTTCAGGCCACGTGTACGTGCTTCTTCAGAAAAATAGGCAGGCCATTCCCATGCCGCGATTGCCACATGAATTTTCGTCTGCTGCGCGGAGATCGCCATCATCTCACTACCACGCCACGCTACCGGGCGCACATAACCGTTTTCCACATTATTCGCTTTCACCGCTTCCAGTGTTGCCGCATCGATTTCATCAACCGTGTAGGGAAGTGTAAAACCCAGAAGCTCTGCGGAATGCGCCAGACGCTCGCTATGCTCATGCATTTTAAACACCTTGCCGTTATAGACACGCTCGCCTTCAAACACACAGCTACCATAATGCAGCCCGTGACTCAGCACATGAATACTGGCCTCACGCCACGGCACCAGCTTGCCGTTGAACCAGATCTCTCCATCGCGATCATCAAACGGAATAATACTCATGCGTCTTTTGTCTCCTGTAACATAATAGCAGATATCTGCCTTCCGTAATCCGTCTCGCCGCGCTTAGTCGTGCGGCGATAACTAAAGAACGCATCTTCTTCAAGAAACGTATCCTTGGCAAGCAGATTTATCTGCCCTATCCCTGACTCCGCCAGTTTCTGTACGACATACGCTTTGAGATCAAACTGCCATCTGCCCTGCTCGTTTGCGGCAAAATAGCAGGCGTTATGCTCATGCTCCTGTAACACTACATCGCACAGGTCATCACCCACCTCGTAAGATGCCTGTGCGATGGATGGGCCGACCGCCGCTATGAGGCGGTCTGCTTTCGCGCCCTGTTTTTGCATGGCATCTACGGTAGCTTTTAGTACGCCTGCACGCGCACCCTTCCAACCGGCATGCGCTGCACCGATCACGCCTGCCTGTGAGTCGGCAAAGAGTACCGGCACGCAGTCTGCGGTGAGAATACCCAGCATGATGCCGGGTGCCGTTGTCACCATCGCATCGGCTTTCGGGGCCGCTTCCATTTCCCATGGCTCATGCACCGTCACCACCTCTGCCCCATGCACCTGATAGCATGTAAGAAGCGGTGTATATTCCTCTGACAATAAGGCAGCAACACGACGGCGATTTTCCATCACCTTCTCACGCAGATCATTGGAGCCGGGACCACAATTGAGCGATGCGTAGATGCCATCACTCGCCCCTCCTCGCCGGGTGAAAAAGCCATGCTGTACACCTGCTATCGTCAGCAGATCACTTGTATGGAATGGAACGAATGTCACGTGGGGGCACTTTCAAATCCGGCCGGCACAATGTTCGGGTCAGAGGCAAAGGCCATCACCTTAAACAGCTCGCCCATCTCATGGGGTGAGACCAGACGTTTCAGACCTGCGATAATACTATCCTGCTGATCCGGCGTGGCATTACGCAGCAACGCCTCCGCACGTAATTCTGCGCCTATCCTTGTCAGATATTCACCCTGTTTCAAAGGGCCATACGTCGCAATACCATGATCGGAAAACGTCTCTTCCAGCGCGTCGAAGTCCACATGCGCAGTAATGTCCGCATTGCCGGGGTCTTCCAGTACCGGGTGGAACCCATGCGCCTTAACCGCCTGCAATGTATTGCCGCGACTGCCCCCCACATAACCATAATCAGCAATCAGGCCACCGCCGCCATGCTGAGCCAGATGTGCGGCCATCTCATGCACCAAAGCACGCGCACCGGGGCAGGACTCCACCACCACCTCATCGTCACTGTAGGCGCCGCCTTTAATCAGCCGGATACCAATTTCCTGAATGACGAAACAAAGCTTTTCCGGGTCGTCCGTATCAATATCGACCAGTTTTTCTTTCAGACCCTCAGCCGTGCGTACAAACTGACGGATTGGAAGCGCGTCAAAAAATTCATTGGCCACAAACAGTGCAGGCATCTCGGGTAGTTCTGTTATATCCGGCTGCCAGCTTACCCGGGAATGTGAGCCGGTCAGGGCGGCCTGCTGCATCCGCCTGAGCGCCGGGCTGGTTTCTACCATCACCACGCAGAGCGATTCGTGAAACCCCGGCACACCTTCGGTAGCACGTAATATATCTTTCATCAGCGTGCCACGCCCCGGCCCCAGTTCCACCAGCGCCACATCCTCACCACCAAGCTGGTGCCAGAGCGTTGCAACCCATGCTCCGATCAGCTCCCCGAAAATCTGGCTGACCTCGGGTGCGGTAATAAAATCGCCCTGCTCGCCGAACGGATCGCGTTTGATGTAATATCCGTGTTCGGGGTGGGCAAGCGCAAGCTGCATGTAGTCCGCTACAGTGAGCGGGCCCTTTTCATGGATGGTATCGAGAATGATCTGGTGCAGACTCATGAGGCTTCAGCGACTGGAAGGCGGCGGGATCTGGCTATCAGATAACCACCCAGCAGAATCATTGGCAAGGAAAGAAGCTGCCCCATGCTCAGATTCATGATTAATAGGCCAAGCTGTGCGTCCGGTTCACGGAAAAACTCGACGCTAAAGCGTGCCAGACCGTAGCCAGCGAGGAACATCCCCCCAATACAGCCGGGGCGTTGCAGGGTCTTGCCATACCGCGCAGCAACCAGCAGGACGACGAACAGCAGCAATCCCTCAAATACCGCCTCATAGAGCTGGCTGGGATGACGGGGGTACGGTCCCCCGTTGGGAAACATCATACCCAGCGGCGAGTCGGTGACACGCCCATAAAGCTCACCGTTGATAAAGTTGGCCAGCCTGCCGAAAAACAGACCGATGGGCGCTGCCAGTGCCGTCAGGTCAAGGACACGCAGAAATGCCAGCCCGTGCCTGCGACAAAAGAGATAGAACGCTCCGATCAGACCCAGCATGCCGCCATGAAACGCCATGCCACCCTGCCATACCATGAGGATCTGGTCGGGGTGCTCCATATAATACGGTGCATTATAAAACAGCACGTAGCCCAGCCTGCCACCCAGCATAATCCCGAGGACGGCCCAGACAATCAGGTCTTCAAGCTGTTTGGCATTCAGTGGCGGGGAGGCCATGCGCTTCAGATGCCAGCGTATGTAGGCCCAGCCCAGCAGGATACCGGCCAGATACGCCAGCGCATACCAGCGTATCACAACCGGCCCCAGTTCCAGTGCTACCGGGTCAATATCAGGAAAGCTCAGTGCCATCAGGTCTTCTATCACCATCTGACACAGGGCTGCAACTTTTTAGCGGTGCTGGTTATCCTGCATCAGATAGTTCTGTACGTAGTCCTTCACCCCGTCTTCCAGCGTATGAAATGGCTGGGTATACCCGGCTGCTTTCAGTCGATCCATCTTCGCTTCGGTGAAATACTGGTATTTGCCGCGCAACTCATGCGGCATGTCCATATAGCTGATCTGCGGCTCCTTACCCACTGCAGCAAAGAGGGCCCGCGCCAGATCTTCAAAGGTACGGGCTTTACCGGAACCCACATTAAACAGTCCGCTGGCCTGCGGGTTTTCCAAAAACCAGAGCACGACTGAGACACAGTCTTTTACGTAGACAAAATCACGTAACTGACCTCCGTCCGGATAGTCAGGATTGTATGATTTGAATAACTGCACCGGACGCCCTACCCTTGCATGCGGGAAAATGCGATAGAGTACGCTGGATTGCTCCTCTTTATGGTATTCGTTAGGCCCGTACACATTGAAAAACTTGAGCCCGACCGACTGGGCAGGCTGGGGTTCACCCCGCGCCACACTGCGTGCGATATAATAATCAAACGAACATTTGCTCCATGCATAGGTGTTTAATGGCTGCAGCTTAGCAAGATATTCCACGGAGTCATCATCGTCAAACCCATGCTCTCCACCACCGTAGGTGGCACCGGAAGAGGCATAGATAAACCGTTTGTCATGCTCCACGCACCAGGCGCGCAGCAACTTAGGCAGTGAATAGTTGGTTTCCACCATCAAATCACCGTCACGCTCAGTAGTCGAGGAAATAGCCCCCATATGAATGACGGCATCTACCTCATGCGCAAACGTCTCCAGCCAGTAGAATATTTCCTGCGGCGCCAGGATTTCATCCACCGGATGGCGGGCAATATTGCGCCACTTATCTTCTGTCCCGAAAATATCGCAGATTACGATCCGGGCATCAGGGTAGCGTTCCTGAAGTCCCGCCACAATATTTGACCCTATAAACCCAGCCCCGCCGGTGACCACAAATGTTTGCATGTGTTTTCTCTTCCCTGTTAGTTGTATCCAGAGTAGCAACAATGTAAGCTAAGCGCAATTGATGCAATTTTAGAGAGTTTTTAGATGCAGAAAGATAATAAATTTTTCGATGATATGGCACGGATGATGAGCGGTGCTACCGGGGCTATGTTTGACTTCAAGCGCGAGATGGAAACCATGATCGCCGCCCAGATTGAACGCATGCTCTCAAAAATGAATCTGGTTACGCGCGATGAGTTCAATGCCGTGCGCGAGATGGCCCGCAACGCCCGTGCTGAGAATGAGGCGCTGGCCGCACGGCTGGATGCGCTGGAAAACCAGACCGGCCTGCGCACTAAAGCAACCCCGGCCCGTGGCAAAACCAGCAAAAAGACAAAATAACGCACGTTTTTTTTGCTCTGCAGCATAATCATTTTGACTCCATTCCCCGGTATGTTTTAAATGATCGTCATTCGGCAATGCGTCCGTAACGGCACGTAAATTGCTTACAGATTCTTTACATGCCCCTATATAAGGTAAACAAAGCGGCATGCTCGTTAATAAATCAGAGGGAGGTTCCCATGCAAACGATTCAGGAAATGGAAAAAGACTGGCAGAATTCACCGCGCTGGAATGGTGTGGAGCGCCCTTACACGGCAGCGGATGTAGACCGGCTGCGCGGTTCTGTTCATGTTGAATATTCACTGGCCCGACTAGGTGCGGAGAAATTATGGCGCTATTTTGGGGAAGAGGATTATGTGAACGCGCTGGGAGCACTAACCGGCAATCAGGCCATGCAACAGGTCAAAGCCGGGTTGAAGGGTATTTACCTCTCCGGCTGGCAGGTGGCGGCAGATGCCAACCTGGCCGGACAAATGTACCCGGACCAGTCATTGTATCCGGCAGATTCCGTTCCTGCTGTGGTCAAGCGTATTAATAACTGCCTGCTACGTGCCGATCAGATTTATCATTCCGAAGGCGATGACAGCATTGACTGGCTTCAGCCGATTGTGGCCGATGCGGAAGCCGGGTTTGGCGGCAATCTCAATGCATTTGAGCTGATGAAAGCGATGATCGAGGCCGGGGCAGCGGGTGTGCATTTTGAAGACCAGCTTGCCAGTGCCAAGAAATGCGGCCATATGGGTGGCAAGGTGCTGGTGCCGACGCAGGAAGCCTTGCAAAAGCTGGCGTCTGCGCGTCTGGCCGCCGATATTTGCGGCGTGCCGACCGTGCTGGTGGCCCGTACCGATGCCAATGGCGCTTTCCTGATTACCAGCGACGTGGATGAGCGCGACCGCCCCTTCATTGAAGATGAAACCACACCGGAAGGCTTCCACAAATTTAAGGGCGGCCTTCAGGCAGCTATCGCCCGCGGACTGGCGTACGCACCGTACTGCGACCTGATCTGGTGTGAAACCTCGACACCTGATCTGGATGAAGCACGTCAGTTTGCCGAAGCCGTCCATGCGCAATATCCGGGCAAAATGCTGGCTTATAACTGCTCACCTTCCTTTAACTGGCGCAAGAATCTGGATGACATCACCATCGCCAAGTTCCAGAAGGAGCTGGGCGCGATGGGGTATAAGTTCCAGTTCATTACGCTGGCAGGCTTCCATGCGCTCAATTTCGGCATGTTTGATCTGGCGCGGAAATACAAGGAATCCGGTATGACCGGGTACGTGGAAATGCAGGAGAAAGAATTTGCCGCCGAGAAAGATGGATTTACCGCCGTCAAGCACCAGCGCGAAGTCGGCACCGGGTATTTCGATCAGGTAACACTGGCCGTCTCCGGCGGACAGTCCTCCACGGCGGCGCTGAAAGGCTCTACGGAAGAGGCCCAGTTCCACTAGGAATGGTGCTGATTACCGTCACAAAACATTAACACCGCTCTGATATACTCATCCTTGTTCAGTTTTTGAGGAGGATATAGTGATGGGCGAAAATAATGATCTGCCGATTCCGGTTCGCCGTCCCAATACGGAACATCAGCAGGGTGTCTGGGATGTGCAGGCCGCACTTGATTCCATGCGTCATGATACATTGACTGTGGAAGCGGATATAGTGTCCCGTGATATTTTTGATCAGGAATTACGATCCGTTGCTGATCGGTATGTTATAGTCATTCCAAATAAGAATTTCTGATTATATTTTCGACGGATTGGTTT
>CAYMGS010000058.1:0-12149 GCA_964390025.1 uncultured Rickettsiales bacterium
TATTTAATGCGCTGGTACTGCTGATATTACTATGGACGGTGCGCCAACGTGTTATCCAGCCGGTTGATTCTCTCGCACGCAGTGTAAGCAACATTGTGCGCGGTGAAGAATTCCTGCCGCTTAAAGGCGTGGTGCCTGCAGAAATTGAACAGCTGGCAGATCAGATACGCAAACTCAATCAATATCTGCGCGAGCGTGAGCGGGTAGAAGAAGAATTGCTGGTTAAAAATACGTATCTGCGGCGCATTAAAGAAACGGCACAACTGATGAACAAGGCACGAACTCAGTTTCTGGTCAGCCTGTCCCAGGAGCTCGGCAAACCCATTGATTCCATCAGTGAGTACGCGGAAGGCATCAAGGATCAGCATTTTGGCCCGGTGGAGAACGAAGCATACATTAAGCATGCGTTTGATATTTTCCATCTGAGCGCTGAGGTAAAACAGATGGTCGCAGATATTATTGCCGTCTCGGAAATGGAACGCGGCGTACTGATACTGCATGAAAAACCTGCACATATTCCCTTCTGCATACACCGTGCCGTGCGTCATTTTCAGGATCAGCCGGCATTTAGGCATATTGAGGTTAAGCTCAGACTGGATGAAAGCCTGCCGAAGCTGATTATCGATGAGGAACGCTTTAATCACATTCTGGTGAACCTGCTTAGCAGCGCGGCTACAAATCTGGCCCCGGGAGGTGCAATCGTGCTGGATGCCGGACTGGATAAAGTTCCCGGCGGCGCACAGGAATTCATGATTATGCTGAAATATACGGTGCTGCAAAAAGAACATACAGAAGAGATGGACCAGATTCGCCGTATCCAGCTGATTACGGAGTCCTCTCCTGCATCTGCACGCCCGTTCATTGGCAGCGACGGCATTAATATGGCGTTGACACAGATGCTGGTTTCACTGCATCAGGGCAAACTCCATACCGAGGTCTCCAGCAATCACGTCTGCCGCGTTCATATCCGTTTCCCGGAAAGCCGCATCATGATTACACAGGCGGACTCAGAAAAGCTGTCCGCACAGGAGCGCAAGGCATCCTGACCTCACTATGACGGCTTAGCGTGATATGGAGCCGTCTGTAACGGCATGGTGAGCCTCTTCGCCAGCGTGTCTGTCTTTCATATGCCCACCATGAAATTCCTGTCTCTCGGCAATGACCTTATCGACCGTCTTATCATCGATCCCCATCATACGGGTAAATACCTTGGTTGTCGGTGTGACCAGCGTGTCTTCCGTCCAGTTGGTAAAACGATGCGCCGTTTCCGGAAAAAGCGCCCGGGTACCCAGCACCAGACCAATACTAAGGCCTGCACCCGCCACCTTTTGAACCGCACGCTGGGAAATATTACCCAACGGAAATTCCTCGCGTATAGCCGGTGTCGCAAGTCTTTCATAGAAAGGCTGCTGCAATGCCAGATTAAAGGCCGATGACCACGCCGTCCACCATGCGGCCTGTGGCAGATAGTGCATTTCATGCTCGTATAGTTTATTCAGATGCGCCTTGTACTCCGGTGAGTTTTTCTCAACCCCATGCTCTTTTGCCCATTGCGTACTGGAACGCTCTGCGCCCCAGTGAAATACAGGCCCAAGCGTCGTACGCAGCACCGGGCGGATCCCATCCATGGCCCATGGTGTATAGCGCTGCATCATCACGGTAGGGAAAATGCCACCAAAATCACCAACCACTTCGGCAGCACCAAACACTTTGCCCAGAGTTTTTACATGCTGCTTATGCAGTGCATTTTCTTCTTCTGATAGTGTAGAGGCAGCCTCACTCATATCATGGTCATGATCGCCATGCGTGTGACATTCCGTATGGAAAGGATTATTGCATCCAATATGTTTGGGATTGCGTACACCAAAGGACTTTTGCAATGCAATCAGCATCGGGGTTTGACCAACCCAGTCCACCGCAGTACAGGCAAGCGCATGATTAATGGTATAGGCAATATCCGCTGACTGGCGCTCAGCAGCAGATGTGTCACCTGATGAGATGGCAGATTGCGTATCCTGTGTCATGCTTATATGTTATAATATAACACCAAAAAACGCACCTGTTACCGGCCTCTGTCACGAAATCTTCATATCTGCTATGCGGGGTAAAAAACCAGCTAATCAAACCGGTTACTACGCGGGAATCCGACCGGCGGCAAACGTCCTACGGATGCGCGGTTGCCCAGCCACGGCGTAATATCCTCTTCCGTGCGGGTTTTACTGCCCAGCGTCCAGCTCAGACCATCTTCACGCTTGAACAGGCGAATATCAGACAGCGATGCACCCTTGTATTTTTGCAGCGTCACACCCTGCCCTTTATTCATCACCGGAATCTGATCCAGCGGAAACACCAGTAGTTTACGGTTATCGCCGATTACGGCCACGCTGTCAGCATCCTCCGGCACGACCTGACATACTGCCGCCGTACCTGCTCCGGGGTTTAGTATGCTCTTCCCGCCGCGCGTCTGGGCGACTACAGACTTTTCTTCTACGATGAACCCTTTACCGGTTGTGGAAGCCACCAGAATACGTCTGCCGGGTTGATGGGCGAACACGGCCACCACATCCACATCATTGGGCATATCGATCATCAGGCGCAGCGGCTCACCAAAGCCTTTGCCACCCGGGAGGTTTGCACCGGTCAATGAGTAAAAACGGCCATTGGAGGCAAAGAAAAGCAGCGTATCGGTGGTACGGGCCTTCAGGGCGCAGGCCACCTCATCGCCTTCTTTAAACTTCACATCGGAAAGATCATCAAAATGCCCTTTCAGCGCCTTGATCCACCCCATGCGGGAATAGACCACCGTAATAGGCTCTTTCTCGATAAATGCCTCAATGCTTACGTCCTGTACGCTGGGTGCATCGGCGAAGCTGGTACGGCGCGCACCTATCTCGCTGGCCTGTCCGAAACGCTTCTGAATATCCTTTATTTCCGAGCGAATCACCCGGCGGGCTTTGGCCGGATCATCTAATATATCATTCAGCTCTTGTTGTTCTTTCTCAAGTGCTTCCTGCTCTTTCTTAATCTCAATTTCTTCCAGTTTACGCAAACTCCTCAGGCGCATATTGAGGATGGCTTCCGCCTGCACATCGGTGATCTTAAAGCGCTGCATCATCACCGCTTTTGGCTCATCTTCCTCACGGATAATCCGAATCACCTCATCCAGATTGAGATACGCCACCAGCAGGCCACCCAACACTTCCAGACGGGCAGCAATCTTACCCAGCCTGAACCGGGTACGGCGTTCCAGCACCACAAAGCGGTGCGCTACGAACTCCTCAAGAATTTCCTTCAGGTTCAGCACCCTGGGCACCGATGCGGATGTCAGTACATTGAGATTCAGCGCAAACCGCGTTTGCAGATCAGTGACCTTGAACAGCGACTCCATCAGCATCTCGGGGTCGACCTGACGGGATTTCGGCTCAATCACAATCCGCATATCTTCCGCAGACTCGTCCCGCAAATTACCAACTAGCGGCAACTTCTTGGATTTAAACAATTCCGCCATCTTCTCGATCAGGCGGGACTTGGACACCTGATACGGGATCTCGGTAATCACGATCTGATACAGACCATGGCTTAGCTGTTCTTTCTCCCAGCGCGCACGGATACGGATACTCCCACGCCCGGTCTCATAGGCCTTCTGGATGGTTCCGCTATCCTCCACGATAATCCCGCCCGTGGGAAAATCCGGCCCCGGCACTACACCCAACAACTCTTCGACACTGACCGAAGGCTTTTTAAGCAAGAGCAGCAAAGCATCGCATAACTCGCCAACATTATGGGGCGGGATACTGGTGGCCATCCCCACGGCAATCCCTTCTGCCCCATTCGCCAGCAAATTGGGGAAACTGGCGGGCAGAATCACCGGCTCTTCCTCCGAGCCGTCATAGGTGGGGCGGAAATCGACCGTATCCTGCTCAATACCTTCCAGCAGCGCCATGGCTACATCGGTCAGGCGTGCTTCAGTATAACGCATGGCCGCAGCGTTATCTCCGTCTATGGAGCCGAAATTGCCCTGCCCCTCGACCAGCGGATAGCGTACGGCAAACTCCTGTGCCA
Organism: uncultured Rickettsiales bacterium; assembly: GCA_964390025.1. Classification (GTDB taxonomy): domain Bacteria; phylum Pseudomonadota; class Alphaproteobacteria; order Rickettsiales; family UBA998; genus CAYMGS01. The sequence goes on from CAYMGS010000058.1 coordinate 4,063, forward strand.
GCCGCACCATCGTGTCATACACCGCCACATCACCATGCGGGTGATATTTACCAATCACATCCCCCACCACACGCGCGCATTTCTTGAATCCGGATTTGGGGTCAAGTTTCAGTTGCAGCATGGCGTAGAGTAACCGCCGATGTACCGGTTTCAGCCCGTCCCGCACATCCGGCAGAGAGCGTGCGGTAATCGTGGACAGCGCATAGGCCAGATAACGCTCGGAAATCGCGTCACGGAAGGAAACGTCTTGCAGTGTTTCTTTATGTGCTTCAGCCATAAGGCGGGGTTGCTCGTTATGCGGCAGGCTCCGGTGAAGCCTCCAGTTGTTCTTGCAGCCGGATACGTGCGTCCGGCAAGCGCTTACCGTTCGGCATATACAGCCATTGCTCTAAGAAATAGCCGCAAACCCGCAGACCGTCAAGGGTTTCAGAGATATTCACAGAGGTTTTTTCCTGCCGCAGAAATGCCGGCAACGGCAGCATTTTCGGGTGATACGGTTTTCCGGCTTCCTCGCAGACGGCTCTGCCCGTTTTCGGAGAAATATAGATCAGGTTCTCCGTGCTTCCCGTCGCGGCGCAACAGCTCAAATCGAGTCCAAAGCCCGTTTCTGCAAGCAGATCCCGTTCATATAATACATAGGCGGGCAGCCATTGGGCCGGCGGCGCACCTCTCATTTCCTGCAACAGCAGGCGCGTACGGGCAAAGAGTTCCGGGTGCGGGTCACGCTCATGGATACTATATTCCAGCAGCGAACACAGGGCAGAAAGCGCGAGCAGGGTCTGACGCTGCTGCATCATCAGGGCAGCGTTGGCTTCCAGCAATTCACAGGAGAAATGCCCCATATGCTCTGGAAGGCGGGCATTCCAGCGGGCCAACAGCAGGTTGCCTGGCTCGCAGGAAGGCCGCTGACGGGAGGAAAACGCGCCCTTCACCAGCGCCCGCCACACGCCATGGTCACGGGTCAGCAGGGTGAGCGTACCATCACGTTCGGAAAACTTCCGAACCGACAACACTATCCCCACATCTTCCCATTTCATGGGGGGAGTATAGGAAGAACAGGGTTCGGAGAAAAGGGTTGTGTGCTTATGCGCCACCAATCCTTAAATTAGGGTCATCTGCCGTATGAGGCACAGTGGCAGGGGAAGAGACTTCCTGCCCATCTACCACATCTTCAATTTTGATGTCGGTTGCCTCCACATCTGCATGGTCGTTATCCTGCACGGACGTAGACTGTCCCAACGCAAAGTTACCGGCGGCCACCAGTGCCGCAATCTCATCATTAAGAATACCGGCATCATGCTGCACATGGGTGCGGCCATGTCGCGCCCCCGCAATTTTGGCATCAATGTCCTGCACGGTGAATTTTTCTTCCGAAGCGAAGGCCAGCGCTCCCTGCCCATTCATCGACAGACCGGCAACCCGCGTAATCTCATAGCTGGGGTCTTTACCATCGAAATAAGCCGTACCCTCGACTCTGCTCGAAGCAATGGTAATGGAGGACGGATCAATGCTGACCGTTCTGTCGCCCTGCGTGTAGGTCCACTTACCGTCAGCAAAGGCAAGTGGGCTACCGTTGGGGATAGAGCCTTTCTCATACGCATCGGCAAAAGCCTTCGCAATGGCATCCTGCTGAGCCTGAATAAACTTGCCGTCTTCCGTGGAAAGATCACCTTTAATCACCACCGAGACGCCTTTTTCACCACGCACCTGCTCTGAGGCGACGAGGTTTTTGATAGCGCCAAGTTTTTCAGGGTCAAAATTTTCACCCAGCACATCTTTTTGAATACCAAGTGCTATCCTTTCGGCATCCAGACCATGCTCAGCCAACCTATCTTTAAAGTCAGCAATACTATCCTTCACAAAGGCTTTGTAGGCGTCCACGCCTGCTTCATCTCCTTCAAAGCGGCCAGCCTTATAGGCTTCCGTTGCTTGGCGAATGGTTTCATCAAAATCTGCCAGAGCCAAACGTGCAGGCATCTCCAGCAACCCTTCTTCTATTTCTGCCTGACTATTACGATAACTATCATTGAAGGCAGCTAATCGTCTCTCAAAGTTTTCTCCGCTTCGTGCTCTTACTCTCGCAATAGTTTCATCTGCGGCACGCTGAGTTTCTTCCAAGCCTCTTCTACCCTGCTCTCCAGCTTGTTGAACGTCTTCTTCTGCCCGCGCATCAGACCAGCCTATCAACTCTTTAAGGCCCTCAAAGAGGTTTGATATCCATTCTTTAAAATCAAAATTCGTAACGTCAGACCATAATTCTTTAATAGAGTCTAAAAAACGCTGAAACCCACTCTTCTCTTCTTCCGCCATCGTGCTATCTCCGTCTGCTATATATGACCTATTACCTATCACTATAGCGCAAAAGGGTATTAACCAGTGTGACAATTCAGTGAAGCTACCATGTCAAAACTGTAATAAAAGCAGTATTATAGGAAGTAATATCAGGCTTCCAGCCGGTCTATATACCCGCTGATAATATCCAGCCCCTGCTGCCAGAAAGCGGGCCTGGAGATATCAATATTGAACGGTGCCAGCAGCTCTTTATGGCGCAACGTACCCCCCGCTCTCAGCATATTAAGGTATTTAGCCTCAAACTCTGCGCTGCGCCCTGCTTCTTTCTCTTTTTCATACTCGGCGTACAGCGCATTTACCAGACAATCACCGAACGCATAGGCATAAACATAAAAGGCAGAATGAATGAAATGCGGGATATACGTCCAGTAATAGCGGTATTCCGGTGCAAATTTCAGGGCCGGGCCAAGGCTTTCTTCCTGCACGCCCATCCATATCTGGTTAATCTGGTCAGTGGTTAGCTCACCATCGCGGCGGGCATCATGCACACGGCGCTCAAACTCACAGAAGGCCACCTGACGCACCACCGTGTTCAGCATATCCTCTACCTTACCGGCAATCAGCGCTTTTTTCCGCTGATCGTCCGGCTCCCGGCGCAGAATTTCCTGAAATACCAGCTGCTCGCCAAACACGGAGGCGGTCTCCGCCAGCGTTAGCGGGGTATCGGCCATCAGTGCCCCCTGACGGGCCGCCAGCACCTGATGCACACCATGGCCCAGCTCATGCGCCAGCGTCATCACGTCACGTGTCTTGCCCTGAAAATTCACCAGCAGGAACGGGTGAGAAGACGGCACGGTGGGATGCGCAAAGGCTCCCGGCGCTTTACCCGGTGCAACCGGTGCATCAATCCAGCCTTTCTCGAAGAAGCCCTTGCCGATTTTCGCCATTTCCGGTGAGAACGCGGCGTAAGACTCCAGCACCAGCGCCGAAGCATCATCCCAACTATACGTATGCTCGTCATCCCATGGCAGGGGCGCATTGCGATCCCAGTAATTCAGCTTGCGCCCGCCAAACCATGCGGCTTTCAGCTTGTAATAACGGTGGGAGAGATTGGCGTAATTCTCGCGTACCGTCTCAGTCAATGCTTCCACCACCTCATCTTCCACCTGATTGGCCAGATTGCGGGAAGAGATCGGAGCTTTAAAACCCCGCCAGCGGTCTTCGATTTCCTTGTCCTTAGCGAGTGTATTGGTCACCAGCGTAAAGACATGTGCATGTTTACCCAGCTCATCTCCCAGCACTTTAGCTGCTTTTTTGCGGGTCGCTTCCTCTCGTGCAGAAAGCAGGTCGAGTATTTCAGCAGAGGTCAGCTTGCGCCGGTTCATGCTAAAGCGCATCTGTGCCAGCGTCTCATCGAACAGGCGGGAAAACGCCGCATGGCCCGTCACGGTTTTCTCATGCAGCAGTTCTTCGAGTTTTTCGGAAAGCTGGTAGGGGCGATACGCCCGAATGTCGCGCAGCCATGGTTTGTAATAACGGAGTTTCTTAGATGATTTCAGCTTTTCTTTTAGCTGCTTGTCACTCATTTTATTCAGCGACAGGGTAAAGAACAGCGTCTCCGTGGAGATGCCGGTGACGGCCTCAGTCGTGTTCTGATAAAACTGTGCCCAGGCCGGGTTAGTCATGTCCTCTGCATAGAGCAACTGGGCATAGCTCGCGAGTTTACCAAGCAGGTCTTCCAGCTTTTCATAGGAACGAATGGCGACTGCCAACTCATCACCGGAGAGCTTTTTAAGCTTACCTTCATAGGAGTTTCGGAATTTCTCAGCACTCTTACGCGCTTTTTTCAGGTCTGCCTCGACCTCCTGCGCATCGTGCGAGCGATACAGGTCGGCCAGATTCCAGCGGGGAAGCGTGTGTGCCTCACTCATGACAGCCGACTACTGCGCAACGGTTCCGCTATCACCAGGAGTCTCATCTTCGGCATCAACCGAAGGCGCCTCGGTTGCCGCTTTCTCGTCCGCCTCTACCGCCGGAACCACTTCTTCTTCCACTTCTTTCAGGTTCTCTTTGAGGTTTTCCAGTGCTTCATTTGCTTCTTCCAAAGCTTCGGCGGCATCTTCCAGCTCTTCTTTCAGCACTTCAGACGCCTCTTCTTCCTGCGCAGGCTCCGTTTCAGTGTTTTCTGCATCCCCGGTTGCTTCGGGTTGCACGTCCGTAGCAAGCGGCACTTCTGCCTCCTCCAGCGGATCGGTGATTTCTTCAGTACGTGTTTCAGAAGCCTCCGCGTTATCTACTGCCGCAGCATCGGCGGCTGGCGTTTCCTCAGTTACAGAGCCCTCCTCTACCTCTTCTGAAACGACTTCACCAATGCTGCCGGTATCATTTGCAGCGGGCTGACCATCAAGTGGCAGTGGCTTTACCTTACCACCACGCAGGAACTCACGTAACAAAGACACAGTCAGCTCTTCAAACGTAGAATTGCCGATCAGGAAAGAACCTCCCGGATGGCGTTGAAGGTTAAGGCTCAACTGTCCTTCTTCACCGGTTGGGGTAGCGGCCTGCTCAACAACGGCCTGAGCCACCGGAATAGCGGGCTGCGGAATGATCGTAGCTTTGCCCAGACGCTGAAGCAAAGCATCCACGGAAGTGACCTGTACATCCAGCGAGCCAAATGGCAGCATTTCACCTTCAAGCAGATCCACTTCACCGGAACCCGAGAGCGTAAAGTCTTCGCCTTCAATATTCAGATTGGTCAGGCTCATAACACGATCCTGTGTCGGCATACCCTGTGGCACTTCTTCTTCCAGCTCCAGTGCAAGCTTCAGTTTTCCAAGCGGCTTATATGGCCCGCTCATCTCAATACCTTCACTACCGATATTATAGTGGTGGAACCGGGAGTTATCATGCCCGGCAATTTCATAGAGTGCCGTCAGCGTTTCCGCAGTAATCACGGTTTGTTCATATTCTACAGATATATTTTGCAGGCTGGCTTCCTCATAGTAGGAGTTTTCCGCAACGTCCAATACGCCAAGACCAGAAGACTCCGCGCCAATACGTACCTGGTAAGAGCTGTCTTTACCTTCAGGGAACAGATTATCATGCTGAATAATAAAATGCTCATCTTCCGGGAATTCATAGTTGTAATTCAGCGCCTTTCCAGCCTCACGCATGACATCCATTTCCACAGCAGATTGCGGAATAATTCTAAATTCCACATCGCCACTGCGAATCACCCATGGCTTTTCAGCGATCAGCGTAAATTGGGTCAGGCCAGCATCTTTGGGAACGACAGAAACGGATTCCGTCGTAACGATATACTGACCCTGTGCCTGATCTGTAATAGTGAATTGCGGATTATGGATGACCGCATGACGGGAAAGAAAGCTTCCTTCGAGGGTCAGAGATTCATACTGTACTTCGCCATTGTAGGAACCGGAAGCCAGCAGATATTCACCGATTTCATTAAATGTTGCATCCAGACCGCGAGCCACATCTTCTTCGTTAAAGCTGGTGCGTGACGTCAGAAATCCCATCGCTGCAATGAGCACGATAATACCGACAATAAGTAGCGGCACCTTAATGCTGCTGTTACCGCTTTCACTGGTATCATTTTGCTTGGTCGTGCTACTCATGCGTCATCTCCGGGGTGCGTGCTAGTGTGATAGGTCAGCCAACCATCATGTTGCGAGTGGCAGAAGGCAGACTGACTTTCAGCCCGTCCAGTTCTTCGCTCATAATGATCTGACATCCGAGTCGGGAAGTATGCGTAAGGCCGAAGGCGAGGTCAAGCATATCTTCCTCATCCTCACTGGCTTCGCCAAGCTTACCATAATAGGACTCATCAATAATCACATGGCAGGTCGAGCAAGCCAGCGACCCCTCGCAGGCGCCTTCCAGTGGAATCTCGTTCTTATGAGCAATTTCCAGTACAGACTGGCCGATGGGTGCATCCACCTCCACCTCGGTACCATCCGCATATACAAATGTCATTTTAGGCATGGTGCCATATCTCCTTACAATTCATCAACACTGCTTCCTTTTAACGCCTGACCAATGGCCTTGTCCATGCGCTTTTCTGCAAAAGACGCGCTGGCATACTGCAATTCCATATGCAGGGCATCAATCAGGTCGCGGTTATCGCCCTGAATGGCCTGTTGCAACTTTTCACGGGATTGCGCAATTTTCCGGCGCTCTTCATCGCTGAGCATCTCCTCGTCCGCGTCAAGCGCTACACTTAGATCATACACAGTACGCGCTGCCTCAACCTTGGACTCGGCAAGCAAACGCTGCGTAATATCCTCCCGCGCATGCTCCATACTCTCGGTCAGCATACGCTCCACTTCGTCAAATGGAAGACCGTACGAAGGCTTTACCTCAATGCGCTGCTCTACCCCCGTGGTGGTTTCTTCTGCCATCACGGTCAGCAGACCATCTGCATCCACCTGAAACGTCACCTTAATACGCGCTGCACCTGCCGCCATCGGCGGAATGCCTTTCAGTTCAAACCGTGCCAGTGACCGGCACTGGCTGGCCATTTCACGTTCGCCTTGTACCACATGCATCTGCATGCCAGTCTGCCCGGCTTCATAAGTCGTAAATTCCTGTGACACCGCTACCGGAATGGGCGTATTGCGATAAATCAGCTTTTCTGCCAGATCGCCCATCGTCTCTAAGCCAAGCGAGAGCGGCACCACATCGAGCAGCAGATGGTCGCCGCCTTCTGTCAGCTGGTGTGCCTGAATCGCCGCACCATACGCCACCACCCTGTCCGGGTCGAGATCAAGCAGCGGGTTTGTGCCAAAGAATGCTTTCACGGCATCCCGCACCGCCTGAAGGCGCGTGGATCCCCCCACCATCACCACACCCTGAATCTCATCCGGCGTCACCCCGGCATCCTGCATCGCCTGCTCGCAAATCTTCAGCGTACGGTCTACCAGCGGCTTCGCCAGTGTGGCCAGTTGCGGGCGGGTCAGGGTGAAACTGTTATCAATAGAAGTGCGCTCTTCCTCGCTCAGCATCTCTTTTGCCGCCCGTGCTTTACCCAGCAGCATGGCCTGTGCCGCACCGTCACATGCTGTCATCTCCGGGCAACGTTGCTCCCGGCAGGCTTCCAGAAATGCATCTGCAATCAGCCGGTCGACATCATCCCCCCCCAGTGTTGTGTCCCCGGCGGTGGAAAGCACCTGAAACACGCCGCCTTCCAGACGTAGCAGGGAGATATCGAAGGTACCACCACCCAGATCATAGATCGCGTAGATGCCTTCCGCACCGCTATCCAAACCGTAAGCCAGCGCTGCCGCCGTCGGTTCATTGATCAGACGCAGCACTTCAAGCCCGGCCAGCCGTGCCGCATCTTTGGTTGCCAGCCGCGCCGCATCATCAAAATACGCCGGCACGGTAATCACTGCCTGCGTGACATCCTTACCCAGCGCGTCTTCAGCGATGCCCTTGAGGTGCCTGAGAATATCCGCCGAGACTTCCACAGGCGTCTTAGACCCGCTGCCAGTATGCAGACGTGGCACGGCATCACCTTCCGCCTGCTCAATAATATCTGTCAAATGCGGCATCAGGGTTTTGGCTTCCTCCGCCGAACGCCCCATCAGTCGCTTGATAGAGGCTATTGCATTCTTTTCTCCTTTGAGAAATGCATCACGTGCCTCCTGCCCCACTGTCGCTGCGCCATCTTCCTGATACGCCACAACAGAGGGAATAATGGAAGAACCAAGGCGCTCTTCAATCGCCACCGGGCAGCCTTCATGCCAGATCGACACCACGGAATGCGTCGTTCCAAG
>CAYMGS010000059.1:0-12064 GCA_964390025.1 uncultured Rickettsiales bacterium
GCGAAACATCGGTCGGCAAATACCCGGTCATTACCGTTAGGATAATGAACAGCATTGTCGCAAACGCTGAAAAGAAAATTGACATTATCCGCAAAATAGAGTACGATACTATCGAAGACTTTGAGGAACGGCTCTTCCACTCGGTGAACAAAGCAGTCGTCCAGCTTGCCAACGAGGTAAAGGCTTCGATCATCGCGGTGGTCAGCTGACCGGCAGCCACCGGGTCCTGCCCTACGATACCCACGGCAACCTCATCATCAGCTATGCCCTGCACTTCCAGCGCATGCATACCACAAAATTCAGCAATCTGCTCAAAGGAGAGCGACGTATTTTCAATCAGCCATACGGCCGTGGCTTTCGGCATCAGCGGTAACACCATCTTGTTCTTCCTTAAATCTGTCTGTGGTTTAAGAGGGGCACATGTTTAATACAATTTTCCCAATATGCAAGCCCTGTTGCATACGCTGGTGTGCTTTTTCTGCCTCAGCGAGCGGAAAGACACTGTCGATCACAGGCCTGATCGTCCCATCCGTAATGCGTGGCCAGACTTTTTTTTCAAGCTGGCTGCAGACATACGACTTTTCTTCCACCGACCGCGAGCGCAACGTCAGCGCCTGCCAACTCAGATTCTTCATCAGGAACCTTCCAAGCGGCACCGTTGCCTCTTTTCCTCCCAGCAAGGCAATCGTTACCATACGCCCATGCATGGCAAGCGCACGAATGTTACGTTCCGCATAGTCCCCACCTACCATATCCAGGATTACATCTGCGCCACGTCCCTGCGTCGCAGCTTTGATATAGTTCAGAAAGTCATCCTTTTTGTAATTAACGGCACGGGCCCCCAGCTCACGGCAGGCGTCACATTTGACATCCGAGCCTGCCGTTGTCACCACTTCGGCTCCCCATGCACGTGCCAGCTGGATAGCCGCCGTCCCTACCCCGCTGCTGCCACCATGGATCAATGCCACTTCACCCTTTTTAAGTACGGCCTTTTCCATTAGTGCCAGCCAGCTGGTAGCCAGCGCCTCAGGGAATCCCGCCGCCTGTTCAGCAGAAAGACCATCCGGCAACACCATCACCTGTCCCTCCGGCGCCAGACAATACTCTGCATAGCCACCGCCCAGCACCAGTGCACAGACCTTATCACCCACCTTCCACCGGCTCTTCTGCGGGTCACCCACAGCGGCGACGTCTCCGGCTACTTCCAGGCCGGGGACATAACTGGTCTCTGCGGGCGCGGGGTAACTGCCTTCGCGCTGGAACAGATCAGCGCGGTTAACGCCTGCATGGCTTACGCGGATTAATACCTCACCTGCCGCCGGGGCGGGCACAGGGAGTCGGGTTGCCGGCAGGTCACCAGAACCGTCTGTGGCAATCTGCATCGCCTCCATGGTCGTCGGAATACTTGTCACGTTTTATTCACCACGCTAAAGTGTGCTTCGTCATGCACACAGTTTGTAACGCATCACAGGGGCAACGTATAGATGTTTGATGAAGAGGATCTGCCGAAGAAAAAAGATGACCCGACGCCTCGTGTGCTGGACACGATGAGCGTGGATGAGCTTGAAGAGTATATTGCGTGGTTAGAAGGTGAAATCACCCGGGTTCAGGCTGACATTACCCGTAAACGTTCCGCCTCAGACGCAGCCGCTTCTTTCTTTAAACCATGAAGGATGTTTAATCCATGTCACCAGCTGCCATCAAGACTGTAAACCTGGCACTTCAGGGAGGTGGCGCGCATGGTGCCTTTACCTGGGGCGTGCTGGACAAATTACTGGAAGACTCCCGTATCTCGATGGAGGCCATTACCGGCTCCAGCGCCGGCGCAGTCAACGGCGCATTGCTGGCTTACGGGCTGACACAGGGCGGCCCGGACAAGGCTCGTGAAACCCTGGCCGAATTCTGGAAATCCGTCAGCGTGGCTGCGGCCATGTTGCCACTACAACCCACCATCGTAGACAAGATGATCGGTAATGTGCGGCTGGATTTTTCACCCAGCTTTTATGCACTTGATTTCATCACCCGTATGTTTTCGCCTTACCAGTTCAACCTGTTTGACCTGAACCCACTTCGCGACATTCTTAACGAAATGATTGATTTTGAGGTGCTGCGAAAGCAGGACAAACTCAAGCTCTTTGTCAACGCCACCCATGTCAGAACTGGCAGGGTGCGCGTTTTCAACCCGGACGAAGTCTCACTCGACGCAGTGATGGCCTCCGCCTGCCTGCCCTTTCTGTTTAAAACGGTAGAGGTAGACGGCGAACCTTACTGGGATGGCGGCTACACCGGTAACCCATCGCTCTTTCCTCTGTTTTACCATTGTGCCTGCCGCGATGTCGTTATCGTGCAGATCAATCCGCTCTATGTGGAAGAAGTCCCTACGCAGGCATCGGACATTCTCGACCGGGTGAACGAAATCAGCTTCAATGCAGCATTGATGGGAGAAATACGGTCTATCAACTTTGTTCATAAGCTACTGCGTGAGCATAAGGTTTCGGAGGAGCAATATAAGGATGTGCTGGTGCATATGATTGAAGCGCAGGAGCTGATGCAGGCGCTTGGCTCTTCCAGCAAGCTCAATGCAGACTGGGACTTTCTGCAGCATTTGCGCGATATAGGGCGTCAGGCTGCAAGCGACTGGCTGGACACTCATTATAAGGATTTAGGCAAACGTTCCTCACTCAGCCTGCCTGCCATGCTTTCCTGATGCAGATTATGTTTCATCGCCATATACATCAAACCCCTGCCCCGCAAAGACAAATGTCGGCGGCTCTCCCAATGCGTCTCTGTCCCCGTTGATCGCCCAGCTATCCTGCGTGCCTCCCGGATTAACCCAGATATACACCGGCTTCAGACTGCGCTTGTATTCATCTACGACCGCTAGCATAACTTGCATAAAATCTATCATGCCAAACCATATATAATGGTATCTGTCCCATGTCAATGGGCAAACTACCATGTGCGTATCAGGGTAATATGTGCATATATACTATCATGTTAAGTCCCGAAGAACTGGCCCGTCACATTCAGGACGGCATGGAACGCACCCATATGAATCGCCGGCAGCTGATGCGGGCGGCACAGAAGCATTATCCGGTCACCTATAATCATATCCGTGAGATTGAGCGGGGGCGCAGCAGGAATCCGTCCTGGTATGTGGTATTGGCACTGGCCAAGGTGCTTGGGTTTGAACACAAGCTGGGGTTTGGTGAAAGTGAAAGCAACGCCTATGACGCGGGAGGAGCCAGAAGCGGAAAAGGTCAAAGTAATGGCAAGCTCGTGGTACCTGCGGAGCTTATCGTCCGAGCCACCCAGTTAATCATTAGAGAAACGCAGCGCCGCAAGTGGAAAGTCAGCGATGAGCAGCTTGAGCTATGGGCAATCGAAGCCGCCAGCATGTTCGCCAGAACCGGTATGAAAACACTGGATATGAATTTTATCAAGAGCTTCCTGAGCGAACAGGAAGCATAGAGCAATTGGCTTAGCTCTTTTTACCGCCGAATTTGATATCGCCGAACTTCGCAGCGAATTTTTCCATCTGACCGGTTTTCTTGAAGTGAACGCCGCCTACCCATGCCGGATGCGTCTTGATATCCACGTCCAGTTGTAGTGTGTCGTTCGGCTTACCCCAGCAGGAACGGGTCTTGAAGCTGCTGCCATCGGTCAGCTGTACCGTAATATCGTGGTAGTCCGGGTGAATGCCTTGTTTCATCGTTCTTATTCCTTCTACTCTCAAGAGGAAGCGCTTATAGCCGCTCTGCACAGGAAAATCAAGACTGTTTTTGGACAGCGTGCCATAGCGGGCCATGGCCCTGCCCGAGTCCCGGCGCGGCTTTGATCGCATCCTGCACATAAGCACGTGCCGCCGGGACGGCTTCCTGCAGACGTTCGCCCTGCCCCAGCAGTGTGGCAATGGCCGATGCCAGTGTGCAGCCCGTGCCATGGGTATGTGTGGAATCAATGCGCGGGCTGCTATAGACGCGGTAATATTCGTTTGTTATCAGCACATCATGCACGTCATCACCGGGCAGATGCCCACCCTTCAGCAAGACTCCGTCCGGCCCCGTCTCCAGTATCATGCTGGCAGCACGCTTCATGTCCTCCAGCGAGTCTATCGTCTCACCACAAAGCAGGGCAGCTTCCGGTATGTTCGGCGTTACCAGATGTGCCATTGGCATCAGTGAACCGGCAAGAGCCGTCACCGCATCCTCTTTCAGCAGTGGTGCGCCACCTTTCGCTACCATCACCGGGTCTACCACCAGCGGGATCATGCCAGCGCGTTGCTCCAGTATGCCTGATACCGCATGGATGATGTCGGCGGAAAACAGCATCCCGGTTTTGACCGCATCCGCGCCAATATCCTCAAAGAACAGCTCCATTTGCTGCTCTACGAAATTGGGGCTGGCTGGCTCTACGGCTGTTACCCCATGCGTATTTTGCGCCGTGAGTGCGGTAATGGCCGTTCCCGCATAACCGCCAAGAGCCATCACCGTTTTCAGATCGGCCTGAATGCCTGCCCCGCCGGACGAGTCCGACCCGGCGACAATGAGAATGCGTGCTATATCCGTTGGTTTGCTCATTGTGAATCTCTTGCTCTCACTTATGCTGCCTTTGCCGCTTCCTGCTCAATCAGCGCACACAAGGCATCGGCATGGCGCTCAATCTGTGCCGCATCTGCACCTTCCAGCATCACCCGGATCTTGGGCTCCGTGCCGGATTTGCGGATAAACACCCGCCCGCTGCTGCCCAGCTCATCTTCCACCTCGGCGATGGCCTTCTTCACTGCCGGGGACTCCAACGGATCATGGCCCTTGTAGCGCACATTTTTGAGGATTTGCGGAAACGGCTCAAACAGGCGCGTACACTCGCTGAGCGCGCAACGGTTTTCCAGCATGACCGCGATCACCTGAAGAGCTGAGACCAGCCCGTCCCCGGACGTGCAGAAATCCCGCAGAATAATATGACCGGACTGTTCCCCGCCCAGATTATAATCATGCTCACGCATGGCTTCCAGCACGTAACGATCTCCCACTTTCGTGCGGAGCATGCCCATCCCCTGTGCTTCAAAATATTTTTCCATGCCCATATTGGACATCTGAGTGGTCACCACCGTATTGCCACGCAACCGCCCGGCACTTTTCCAGTAGGTGGCAATGGTGGCAATCAGCTGATCGCCATCAATCAGACGTCCTGTTTCATCTGCAATCAGGACACGGTCAGCATCACCGTCGAGGGCAATCCCGAGATCGGCACCTTCCTCTACCACCATACGACACATATGCTCTGGATGCATGGAGCCACAGTCTTTATTGATATTCAGCCCGTTCGGGCTGACGCCCAGCGTGATGACCTCTGCGCCCAGTTCCCAGAGCACCAGCGGGGCGATCTTGTAAGCCGCCCCGTTTGCACAATCAATCACGATCTTCAGGCCATCTAACCTCAGGTGGCGGGGAAAGCTGCGTTTGGCATGCTCGATATAGCGACCATGCACATCATCCACCCGTTTCGCGCGCCCTACCGCGCCGGGGCCAGGAAGTTCCGGGGTCATATCCCGCTGCATCATGGCCTCAATGGCCAGTTCCCGCTCGTCGGAAAGCTTGCTGCCATCCGGGCCAAACAGCTTAATGCCATTATCATGATATGGGTTATGCGAGGCAGAAATCATTACACCAAGGTCTGCACGCATGGAGCGTGTGAGCATCGCCACGGCCGGAGTTGGCATGGGGCCGACGAATAATACATCCATCCCCACCGAGAGAAATCCCGCCGCCAGCGCCGACTCGATCATATAGCAGGAAAGGCGTGTGTCCTTGGCAATCACTGCCTTATGGCGGTGGTCACCACGATTAAACTCAATACCTGCTGCCATGCCCACTTTCAGGGCAACTTCTGCTGTCATTGGCTCGGTATTAGCAGTGCCGCGTATACCGTCCGTGCCAAAAAACTGGCGGTTCATTCGTCTTCCTTCGTCTTATCCGTCTTGTCCGACTTCGTTTTCGTGTCGGCATCAGCTTTAGAGGACTTCGCAGCCTCCTCATCCTTCTTGGGTGCCGCCGTCTTCTTTGCAGCAGCCGTTTTCGCAGGTTTCTTAGTGGTGCTTTTACGGCGCGACGGCATACCGGAGTGCCCGGGCGCCGACGACTTTGCAGCGCTTTCCCTCGCCTCACGGGTAATTTCGCCCCCGTCAGCCAGTGTTTTAATCTCTTCACCGGTCAGGGTTTCATATTCCAGCAGTGCTTCCGCCACGCGTTCAAACTCACCCTTATTATCAGACAAAATCTGCTTGGCGTTATCATAGGCTTCTTCCACCAGCTTACGCACTTCCGTATCTACCTTGGCCGCCGTCTCATCAGAGATAGAGCGTTCCTGCGTAAAGCTGTGACCGAGGAAGACTTCCTGCTGATTGCCACCATAATCCACCGGCCCCAATGCATCGCTCAGGCCCCACTGCGATACCATTGCCCGCGCCAGCTTCGTGGCGTACTGAATGTCGGACGAGGCACCGCTGGAGACCTGATCATAGCCAAAAATCATTTCCTCCGCTACGCGACCACCCATGGCTACCGCCAGATCCGCATGCATTTTTCCACGCTTATAGGAGAGCTTGTCGGCTTCCGGCAGCCGCATTACCATCCCAAGCGCCCGTCCGCGTGGGATAATCGTCGCTTTATGAATAGGGTCGGACTCCTTGCAGTGAAGCGCCACCACCGCGTGCCCGGCTTCATGATAGGCGGTCATTTTCTTTTCTTCATCGCTCATCACCATGGACTTACGTTCCACGCCCATCATCACCTTGTCCTTGGCCTCTTCAAATTCGCGCATGGTGACGACTTTTTTATCGCGCCGTGCTGCCAGTAATGCTGCCTCATTGACCAGGTTCGCCAGATCCGCACCGGAGAAACCCGGTGTACCCCGCGCAATTACCTGCAGATTGACATCCGGTGCCGTCGGCACTTTCTCCGCATGCACGGAAAGGATCTTCTCGCGGCCTGCAATATCCGGGTTGGGCACCACAATCTGGCGGTCAAAACGGCCCGGACGTAACAATGCCGGATCCAGTACATCCGGACGGTTAGTCGCCGCAATCAGGATCACGCCATCATTGGCCTCAAAACCGTCCATTTCCACCAACAGCTGGTTGAGGGTCTGCTCACGTTCATCATTGCCGCCGCCCAGACCGGCACCGCGGTGACGACCTACTGCATCAATTTCGTCGATAAAGATAATGCAGGGGGCATTCTTCTTGCCCTGCTCGAACATATCGCGCACACGGCTTGCACCCACACCGACAAACATTTCTACAAAGTCCGAACCGGAGATCGTGAAGAACGGTACACCCGCTTCCCCGGCAATGGCACGGGCGAGCAGTGTTTTACCGGTTCCCGGCGGGCCGACTAACAGACACCCTTTCGGAATTTTACCACCAAGACGCTGGAACTTACCGGGGTCTTTCAGAAAATCAACAATTTCGACCAGCTCTTCCTTGGCTTCATCCACACCGGCAACATCCTCAAAGGTCTTGCGTTCGGATTTTTCCGTAAGCATACGTGCGCGGGATTTGCCGAAGCCCATGGCTCCGCCGCCACCGCGACCACCGGACTGCATCTGGCGCATGAAGAAAATATAAACCCCGATCAGCAGCAGAAACGGGAACCAGGAGAGGATCATCCCCCAGAATTCGCTGCCCTGTGTTTCTGCCGGTATGGCTGTAATCTTCACATTCTGTTCTGTCAGCCTGGTCACCAGATCCGGGTAATTCGGCGCCTGAGTGACAAATGCCTCCCCGTCACTGAAATGACCGGAAATCACGGTTCCCCGATCCTGAGATTCCTTGATGGACACATCTGAGACTTCGCCCTGCTCCACCTTCATCATGAACTCGGAGAAGGCCAGATGGACTTTGCCACCCTGATCCATATTGGATTCAAACATTTTGAACATAATGGCAATCAGCACAATCGCGCCGAGCCAAAACACTAAATTCTTACCGAGGTTAGGCATGGGGGAAGTCTTTTCTTTTCATGTTTGCGTCGCACATTATCCGTGATCCTGCCATATCTTCAAGTGTTAACTGGTCTGACTCCCCTTAAGAGGCATATGGGGATACAATGCGCGGACGTCAAGCCTCAGCCTCAAGGTAAATTATCCCTTTCTTCACGTCAGGTCGCAGCAGACACCCTGCGAGTGTACGCGGTTTTGTTAATTCACCCGCCTGTAATGCGTCCAGTAACAGCATCAACTTCTCTGATCGCACCGGCTTTTCTGCTCCTCCCACACGATGCAACAACTGGCGCAGGGCACGCCAGCCAATCTCTTTTGGCACCTCCTGCCATGCCTGTATGGACAGACTGTAACCTGTTTCGTGTTCGGTCGCATGCCACGCAAGCCATGCCTGCGTTTCCTCAGCCAGATAGCTGGCTGTATGGGCCAGCTGACGGGTCAGTAATGTCACACGCTCAGGGCTCAGCCCTTCGTCCTGCAGCATAGCAGCCACAGGGCGCAGCCGGTTACGCAAATACATGTCAGACTGATTAGTCGGGTCTTCCAGCCATGCCTGCCCTGCCGCCCTGAGCGTGGCAATCAGATGCGCTTTGGGCACAGGGAGCAGAGGGCGCAGCAAAGTCAGCCCCTGATAGTCGCTGACCGGGCGCATCGCCGCCAGCCCCTCTACGCCGGAAGCGCGGATCAGGCGCATGAGCACCGTCTCCAGCTGATCGTCTGCATGATGCGCCAGCAACAGATGGCCAATACCCTGCTCACAGCACCAGTCGCGCATCAGGCCATAGCGTAGCTTGCGAGCTTTTTCCTGAATATTGGAACCATCAAGCGGCGTTGTTGGGGTCAGAATATGACAGGGTATAGCAATGGCGGCATCGGCCAGCCATGCGCACACCTGTTTCACTTCATGGCCAGATTCGGGACGCAATCGATGATCCACCGTCAGACCTATCAGTTCAATACCTTGCTGACGCGCCCAGCGGGCGGCCAGATATGTCAGCGCCATACTATCGGCACCGCCGGAGACAGCTATTGCCATTGTTGTCGGAAGTTCAGGGTATCCAAGCCCTGTCATCAGGGCGTCCATGTCCGTTTCAGTGAGAATAGGCCCCAAGCCTGCAGCCTTTAACGGCAACCCATTGCGGCACGCTCGGTAGCTGCACGTTTCAGAACGGATTCCGCCTTGCCCTTGTATTTAACCTGCACCTGACTCAGCACAACACAGGCCTGATCTTTCTTTCCCAGCTTACCCAGTGACATCGCCAGTTTCAGCAAATTATCAGGCGCCTTACGGCCTTGCGGCATGACTTCAAACCCCTGACGGAATGCATCCGCCGCCTGCAGGTAATCTTCGCGCACATAATGGGTTTCCCCCAGCCAGTAATAGGCATTACCCACCAGCCTGTCCTTAGGATATTGCTGGGTGAAGGCACGGAGCACCTGTTCCGCATCCGCATAGCGCGCCCGGTTAATCAGGGTGAAGGCATGGCTGTAATGATCCTGCGGACTCTTGAAATCCATCGCCGGTGCCGCCGGAGGCGTTGCCACGGGCGGCTGAGTGTTTTCACTCACCTGCTGAATCACCTGCTGCATACTGCGACGGGAAGTTTCAGCCGGTGTAGCTGCCGGGACTTCGTTTGCATCCGCACCCAGCATGGGCTGACGTTGTTCCAGTGATTGCAGACGGTATTCCACATCTTCCGATAACACTTTCAGTTCACGCCGGAGTTTGCGAATTTCATGGTCACTGCGTTCAAGCTGGCCACGCAACTCTCGATTTTCCTGCTCCAGTTCACTGATACGCACACCGAGACGTGCAGCAGCGGCAGATGCTTCCTGCTGTGCATGTGCCGCAACAGGGGTGGCCACTAACAGCATCACCAGCGCACAACGTAGAGTCAAACGGTTCATATATCTTTCCTTCATGAAAAAACCGCCGGGCGAAAGAATACTCCTTCGCGCCGGCGGCTTCATACGTAATGACTGACTAGCGAGCCAGTACGGTTACAGCACGGCGGTTTTGCGCCCATGCTGAATCGTTGCTACCCAGCACTGCCGGACGTTCTTTACCGTAGCTTACGGTAGAGATACGGCTTGCAGGAATGCCGAGGCTCACGAGGTAGCTCTTGGCAGCTGCCGCACGGCGCTCACCCAGAGCCAGGTTGTATTCACGCGTACCGCGCTCATCGCAGTGGCCTTCCACTACAACGCCAACACCCTGGTTGCTACGCAGCCAGTTCGCCTGACGCTCCAGCGTGCTTTGCGCAGAGCTGTCGAGTACAGCGCTGTCATATCCAAAGAATACGCGATCCGTTACGCCCGGTGCCAGTTCACCTACACCAGTGTCGCCAAAGGTTTGGCCGGTGCCGTAAACATCACCGCTGCCAGCGCTGGTATCTGCAGCGTTTGGCGGAGTTTCACATGCCGCGAGCAGGAAAAGGGCGGAAAAAGTAACACCCATCTTGTAGCCGATTTTCATATCAATGTCTCCTTCAAGTGGAATCTCGGTGAGTCGAAGCTTCTATTAGAAACCCATAAAAAAGCAATGAGTATTTCTTATGCTGTTCACGCCCTCCATGCAATACCCATGGGCGTTGCTTTATGGCAACAGTGCCCGCAGGCCTTATACACTGCAAAATCCGGGCAATGCTTTGTTTACGAAGGATTCTGCGGCGACCATGCCGGATCGGATGCATTTGTCGGCGTCAACACCTCCCGCAGGTTGCGGCCCGTCACATCAATCGAATACAGGCGCGTTTTACCACCGCGAGCGACCTGGCGCTGGAACATCAGCACGCGGCCATTGGGTGCCCAGGTCGGGCCTTCCACCAGCCAGCCGTCCGTAATGTCACGCTCGCCGGAACCATCCGCACGCATGAGGCCTATATAAAACCGCCCGCGATGCATCCGCGTATAAGCGATCAGATCACCCCGGGGCGACCAGACCGGCGTACCATAGCGCCCGTCACCAAAGCTGAGACGGCGCACCCCGGAGCCATCCGCATTCATGATATAGAGCTGCTGTGAGCCACCACGATCCGAGTTAAAGACAATCTGTCGCCCGTCCGGAGAATAGGACGGCGAGGTATCAATGCCCGGACTGCGCGTCAGTTGCCGCATACGGCGGGTGCGCAGATCCATTTCATAGATCTCGGTATTACCATCGTTAGCAATCGACATTACCATCTTGCGACCATCATGGTTAAAGCGCGGCGCAAAAGACATGCCTTCAAACGTACCAAGGGATTCTTCCCGACCCGTCTGCAAATCCCGCAGGTACACTTTCGGTTTTCCTGATGCATAGGAAAGATACAGGATTTCCTGCGTATTCGGTGAGAAACGCGGTGTCAGCACCAGATGGCGGCCATTGGTGAGGAACTTGTGGTTGGCACCGTCCTGATCCATGATCGCCAGACGCTTGATGCGCTTATTCGCCGGGCCGGTCTCGGAAACATAGACAATACGGGTATCAAAATACCCGCCTTCACCGGTCACACGGGAGTAGATTTCATCGGCAATCAGATGCGCCACGCGTCGCCAGTTCTTGGTCAGGGTATTAAATTCCTTACCGGCAATCTGCTTCTCCTGCGCTATATCCCACAGGCGGAAGGTGACTTTCATACGGCCTGAGCCGTCAGCCACCACCGTACCGGTAACCAGCCCCTCGGCATTGATCTGCCGCCAGTCCGCATAGCGTGGGATGGAGAAATTATAGCCCACCTTCTCAATAAACGCAGAATGGCTGATCGGGCGGAACAGACCGGAGCGCTCTAAGTCCCCTTCAATCACTTCCGTCATATCGCGGCCAATATTTGCCCCCTCCGAGGAGTTAGAGGTCAGGTCGGAGACGGCAACAGGAAGCGGGTCAAACTGTCCCTGCGTGATTTCCAGCTTGAGCACGGCCTGTGCGGGAGAAGCCAGCAATACGATAACGCTGAAAATAACGGCGAGCAGGAAATGGGGTGTGACAGTCATGGTTCCATCCTTCATAGGTAATGCGTGTTAGTACAGTAGATATCTTGGATTAAAGGTCAACTCCATATCTTTCCATGTATCATATTTATCG
>CAYMGS010000060.1:0-1753 GCA_964390025.1 uncultured Rickettsiales bacterium
GGCATTTCTCAGCCACCCGGTCAGGATGTGTTCTTTATGAGAAATAAGATTGTAGCGCCTGCACATCCAGACCGCTACTGTTTTTTATGGCGTCCATCGCCGCGACCAGTGCGCGGGAACCTTCCATCGTGGTACAGTAGGTGATTTTATGCTGCAGAGCCGTGCGACGAATGGAGAAACTATCGGTGATGGATTGCGCGCCCTCGGTCGTGTTGATCACCAGATCAACCTTGCTGTCTTTCAGCAGGTCAACGATATGGGGCCGTCCTTCCCGTACTTTGTTAATGCGGGTGGAAGGCACATTGTTTTGTTCCAGGAGTTTTTGTGTGCCGCCGGTGGCAATCAGCGAAAAACCCAGCCCATGAAGCTGTTGCGCAACGGGCAGCAATGCCTGTTTATCACTATCGCGCACGGAGAGAAAGGCGACGCCGCGCAGCGGTATTTTACTGCCTGAGGCCAGATGCGCTTTGGCATACGCCAGCGCAAAATCCGAGTCGATCCCCATTGCTTCACCGGTGGAACGCATTTCGGGGCCAAGCAGCACGTCCACACCGGGGAAACGGTCAAACGGGAAGACCGCTTCTTTCACAGCGATATGGCTGAGTTTGCTTTTCGGGGAAGCGGGTGAAGGCGGCAGTTCAAAGTCATCCAGTTTTTCTCCGGCCATCAGCCGGGCCGCGATTTTGGCCACGGGGACTCCGGTGGCTTTGGCGACAAACGGTACCGTGCGGCTGGCCCGTGGATTGACTTCCAGAATGTAAATATCGCCGTCCTTGATGGCGAACTGAATATTCATCAGGCCAATCACATTGAGTGCTTTCGCCAGCTTTACCGTTTGCTCGCGGATTTCCTCCACCATCTCTGTACCCAGTGAATAGGGCGGCAGGGTACAGGCGGAATCTCCGGAATGAATCCCGGCTTCCTCGATATGCTCCATCACGCCGGAGACATAGACCTGCTTACCGTCGCACAGGGCATCTACATCCACCTCAATTGCCCCCTGAAGGAAATTATCCAGCAGGATGGGGTTGTCTCCAAATAGTTTGAAGACATCACGCAGATAGGTTTTCAGCTGGTCAGACGAATGCACAATGGCCATGGCCCGCCCGCCCAGCACGTAAGAGGGACGCACGACCACCGGATAGCCCATCTGCTCGGCAATGGTGAGGACTTCCTCCTCACTGTGGCAGATATGGTTTTCCGGCTGGCGGAGCTGGTTGGCGTATAGCAGCTTCTGGAAGCGCTCGCGATCTTCTGCCAGATCGATGGAATCCGGAGACGTGCCAATAATCGGGATATTGGCCGCTTCCAGCGCGGCTGCCAGCTTTAGCGGGGTCTGGCCACCAAACTGCACCACCACGCCACGTACAAACCCGTTTTCCTGCTCACCATGAATGAGCTCAATCACGTCTTCGGCAGTCAGTGGCTCGAAATACAGACGATCAGATGTGTCATAGTCGGTGGAGACCGTCTCCGGGTTACAGTTGACCATAATGGTTTCATACCCGGCTTCCGCCAGTGCGTACGCGGCGTGTACACAGCAATAGTCAAACTCAATGCCCTGACCGATACGATTCGGGCCACCACCAAGGATCACGATTTTCTGGTGATCGGATGGTGCAGATTCATTCTTGGGCGGGTTGTGTCCGTCGCCCTCGTAGCAGGAATACATATAGGGTGTCAGGGCTTCGAATTCTGCTGAGCAGGTATCCACGCGCTTATAGACAGGCCGCACACCCAGATTGTGCCGGAG
>CAYMGS010000060.1:1763-11939 GCA_964390025.1 uncultured Rickettsiales bacterium
TCCATGGCCGGTGATTTCCGCCAGACGTGCATCGGCAAAACCCATTTTTTTCAGTTCAAGCAGTGCCAGCCGATCAGCCGGCAATCCGTGCTCGCGTACACTCTCTTCGGCCTTCACCAGCTCCCCGATTTGTTCCAGAAACCACGGGTCATAATGCGTGATGCGCTGTATTTCCTGAAGGTCGAGTCCTTCGCGGAATGCCTGAGCGATAGTCAGGATGCGGCCCGGCGTAGGCTGGGAAAGCTGCATGGCAATGGACTCACGTCGCTCTGTTTCATCGATACCGCTAACTTCCAGCTCATTCAGGCCATTCAGGCCCGTTTCCAGAGAACGCAATGCTTTCTGCAGACTTTCCTTGAAGCTGCGTCCCATGGCCATGGCTTCACCCACCGACTTCATCGCGGTGCCGAGCGTAGGCTGTGCGCCGGGAAATTTCTCAAATGCAAAGCGCGGAATTTTGGTCACCACATAGTCAATGGTCGGCTCAAAAGAGGCCGGTGTTGCCCGTGTGGCATCGTTGGTGATTTCATCGAGCGTATAGCCGACGGCCAGCTTGGCGGCCACTTTGGCAATCGGGAATCCGGTAGCTTTGGAGGCCAGCGCAGAAGAGCGTGAGACACGCGGGTTCATCTCAATGACCACCATCCGGCCTGTTTCCGGCTGCACGGCAAACTGCACGTTCGAGCCACCTGTATCCACTCCGATTTCGCGCAATACGGCAATGGATGCATCCCGCATGCGCTGATATTCCTTGTCGGTCAGGGTCAGAGCGGGGGCCACGGTAACGGAATCACCCGTATGTACGCCCATCGGGTCAATATTCTCAATGGAGCAGATAATGATGCAGTTGTCGTTATGATCGCGCACCACCTCCATCTCGTATTCTTTCCAGCCGAGGACGGACTCATCAATCAGCACTTCGGTGGTGGGAGACGCGTCCAGCCCGGCGGTGACGATCTGTTCAAATTCTTCATGATTATAGGCGATGCCGCCACCAGTGCCACCTAAGGTGAATGAAGGACGAATAATTGCTGGCAGACCAATCTCATCAAGCAGGTCTTTGGCTTCCTGTACGGTATGCGCAATGCCGTGGCGCGGGCATTCTAAGCCGATTTTCTCCATTGCCTGATTAAAGAGCTGGCGATCTTCCGCCTTATTGATGGATTCCAGCGACGCACCGATCAGCTCCACGCGGTGTTTGCGCAGGACACCCATCTCTGCGAGTGCCTTGGCACAGTTGAGCGCCGTTTGCCCGCCCATGGTGGGAAGCAGCGCATCCGGGCGTTCTTTCTCAATAATCTTTTCTACCATGGCCGGGGTAATCGGCTCAATGTAGGTCGCATCCGCCAGCTCGGGGTCGGTCATGATGGTGGCCGGGTTGGAATTCACCAGAATCACGCGGTAGCCTTCCGCCTTCAGCGCTTTGCATGCCTGCGCACCGGAATAGTCAAATTCACAGGCCTGCCCGATGATGATGGGGCCTGCGCCGATAATGAGGATGGACTGGATGTCGGTGCGTTTAGGCATGCTGTTTCATCAGTTCGATAAAGTGGTCGAATAAATACTGGGAATCGTGCGGGCCGGGTGAGGATTCCGGGTGGTATTGTACAGAAAAGACCGGTTTCTCGCGGTGGCGCAGGCCTTCTATCGTGCCATCAAACAGCGAGAGGTGTGTGACTTCCACGTCTTCCGGCAGAGAGTTTTGCGTGACCACAAACCCGTGATTCTGGCTGGTAATTTCCACCATACCGCTTAACTGGTTTTTGACCGGGTGGTTGGCGCCGCGATGACCCTGATGCATTTTCTCTGTGTGTGCACCCAGTGCCAGCGCGACAAGCTGATGCCCCAAACAGATACCAAAAACCGGCAGGCTGGCATCAATCAACTCACGCAGGGTACGCAGAGCATACTGACCGGTTGCTGCCGGATCACCAGGGCCGTTGGAGACAAATATACCATCTGGTTTAAGTGCCAGAATCTCTCTGGCCTTGGTTTTTGCCGGTACTACGGTTACCTTGCAGCCGCGTGAAGCCAGAGAGCGCAGGATATTGAGTTTTTGCCCGAAATCAATCGCCACTACGTGAAACTGAGTGCTGGTTGCTTCGTTGTAGCCCTCTCCCCAGCGCCAGCGCGTCTGGTTCCAGCTATAGTCATGGTGCGTGCTGACATCGGCAGCCAGCTCAAGTCCGTTAAGCGATGGAATGGCAGCGATTTTATCCTGCAGGGATACGGGTGATGGCAGTTTGCCTTCCCCACTGTGAACAATGAGCACGTTTTGCGCTCCCTGCAGACGTATTTTACGGGTCAGTGCGCGGGTGTCGATACCACAGATACCTGTGATTCCCCGCTCTTCAAGCCATGCATTCAGCCCTTCCTCCGCGCGATAGTTGGAGGCTTGCGTAATCGGCTCGCGAATCACCAGCCCGTTAGCGCCTGCATGCAGTGATTCAATGTCTTCACTATTGGTGCCGGTATTGCCAATATGGGGAAAGGTGAAGGTGATAATCTGGCCCGTGTAAGAGGGGTCAGTAAGAATCTCCTGATAACCGGTCATTGCAGTATTAAAGCAGATTTCTCCGTCTGCCATACCTTCCGAGCCGATGCCATATCCATAAAAAACAGAGCCGTCCGCCAGCAGAAGCATGGCGTTATGCGGTTTGGCATTCAGGCCTGTGTCGGACATATATTACGTTTCACCCGGTCAAAATTCTCAGGAACGTAACAAATTGTGACGCAGGGTCAAGTAGAAGTTTTCGGTTTTTTAATGTGATAAAAAGGGGTTTCCCCAAAGCGCTATTTTCCGGCTTTTTTAATGTGATCCATAATCACCGGCACGATAAATTCACGGTACTTGCGACCGTTAAAAATACCGTAATGACCAACACCGCGTTGCAGGTAATACTGTTTGCGACTATCCGGCAGCTTGCTGGAGAGGCGAATAGCCGCTTTGGTTTGCCCTACCCCGGAAATATCATCACGTTCCCCTTCCACACACAGCAGGCGTGTACGGGTGATGGCTTCCGGTTTCACGATCCGGTCATGATACGGGAACTCCCCGCGTGGCAGTAACTGGCGCTGGAATACCCGGTCAATGGTTTGCAGATAAAACTCAGCAGGCAGATCGGCCACGGAGAGGTACTCGTCATAGAACTTACGATGGGAGGCCGCGCTCTCGCCGTCCCCCTGAATCAGGTGACTGAAGAGTTTGAAATGCTCTCCGATGTGACGGTCAAGATTCATCTGCATGAAACCCGAGAGTTGTAGAAAACCGGGATACACACGGCGCAGGAAGCCGGGATAATTCATCGGTACGCGGGTAATCACATGCTGCTCAAACCATTCCAGTGAGCGCTGCGTGGCAAGCTGGTTCACCTGGGTCGGCGCGCGGCGTGTGTCAATCGGTCCGCCCATCAGGGTCATGGAAGCAGGCGTATAGGGGTCTTTGTCTTCCGACATCAGGGCAACGGCGGCATAGACAGGCACGGCAGGCTGACAGACAGCGACACAGTGGACGTCCTTACCAATATGGCGGATGCACTCCATCACGTAGGTGATATAATCATCCAGATCGAACTTGCCCATGAAAGCCGGGACTTCCTTCGCATCCACCCAGTCTGTGATATAGATGTTAGCGTGAGGTAACAGTCCTTTCACGGTGCCGCGCAGCAGCGTGGCGTGGTGGCCGGACATCGGTGCAACAATCAGGATGTTAGGGTCGTTTGGCCGTTTGATCCCACGTTTGAAATGACGCAGGTGGCAAAATGGTTTGCCCATGACCACCTCGTCTTCTACCGTGACCTTGTGGCCGTCAATCAGGGTCTCAGTAATGCCGAATTCCGGTTTGGCATAGCGTTTGGTCAGGCGCTCCAGCAGCTCGAAACCGGCTGTCATGGTGCGCCCCGCCCCGGTATAGGCCCACGGCATCAGCGGATTGCCATGAAACTGCTTGCTGGCATTGGCAAAGATACGTAGTGGCGCAACACTGGCCTGTTGCCATTCATACAATTGATATAATCCGGCATTTTCAAACATTCCGGTGCCCTTCCTCTCGCTAAGCATTACAGATGCTTTCCGCTGTTTTACTCCACTTGCCGGCCAGGGACAACCTTCAGGTGTCGAAAGTGGCGGATTGCATGCCATATTTTAATACAGGCAACGCTTCTGCGACAGGGTAAATCTTGCCGCCGTATCATTGTAATACGCAGATGCACAGTAGGCAGCGATAGAAGTTTCTGGTACGATAGGCGTATGAATCATACGACATCGCTGACGGTGGGTTCCTTTCTCTTTGATTACCTGTACCAGCAGGGCATAACCCATGCCTTTGGTATTCCCGGAGATTTTGCCCTGCCCACTTTCCGCTGGCTTGACCGTTCTCCGATTGATTTGATTACTCTGACCCATGAGCCCTCGGTGGGGTTTGCTGCAGATGGCTATGCGCGGGTCAACGGACTAGGGCTGGCGGTGGTGACTTACTGCGTCGGCGGGCTGAACATGCTTAATTCCGTGGCCTGTGCCTATGCGGAGAAAAGCCCGCTGATCGTGATTTCCGGTGGGCCTTCGCCGCAAGACCGTAAAACCGATCCGCTATTGCATCATAAGGTACGCACGTTTGATACGCAGCGGCGTATCTATGAAGAGGTGACCTGCGCCACTGCGGTATTGCTGGACGCCGCTACGGCTCCGGAGGAGATCATGCGGGTGGTGCAGGAGGTAAAGCAACAATGCCGCCCGGGTTATATTGAGGTGCCATTTGATATTGTCGATATGCCGACGCAGACGCCTGTGCTGAGAAACCTGCCCGCGCCGGAAAGTGACGGAGAGAATCTGGAAGCGGCGATCGAGGATGCCATCGCCACCATCAACGCAGCGGAAAACCCGGTGATTATTGCGGATGTGGAACTGCATCGCCACGGACTGACAGATCTGGCGGTGGGGATTGCGCGTAAATTCAATATCCCGATTGCCGCCACGCTGCTTTCAAAAAGCGTTATCAGCGAGCAGAATCCACTCTATATCGGGGTCTATTCCGGCGGGCTTTCCGACCCGGCAACACAAAAGCAGGTTGAAGAAAGTGATTGCCTGATTATGCTCGGCGCGTTTATCACCGATATGTTCCTCGGGCTGAATACAGCAAAACTGGAGCGCAAACGTACCATCCTTGCCACCACAGAAGAAACCCGTATCGGACTCAGGCGCTACGACAGCATTCTGTTTAAGGATTTTCTGGAAAAACTGCTCTACAGCAACCTGAAGAAACGCGAGGCTGTGACCTTGCCCCCGCAGGATAAGCCTGCTTCGGTGCTCACGATTCAGAAAGATGACCCGGTGACCATTGAATCCTTCTTTGCCATGCTGTCTGAGCATATGCCTGATGATGCCACGCTGATCTGCGATACCGGCGATGCGTTGATCGGTGCGTCCAATCTTAAAACGTCCAACCGTAATAACTTTCTGGCGGATGCGTATTATCTCTCCATGGGGTTTGCGGTGCCTGCCAGCATTGGCGCAATGGCTGCCAACCCGCAATCCCGTGCACTGGTGATTGTGGGAGACGGGGCGTTTCAGATGACGGGTATCGAGCTTTCGACCGTGGCCAAGGAAGGCATGGCACCGGTTGTCTTCCTGCTGAATAATGACGGGTACGGCACACAGCGTCATATTATCGACGGGCCGTTTAACAATATTCATCCGTGGGACTACACAAAATTATGTGACCTGCTGCGCTACGGCGTTGCCTATCGTGCAGAGACGATGGGTGCATTGGAGGATGCGCTGAAGAACGCCATGGCGAATGAGCAGGAAATGGCCTTGATAGAGGTGGTGGTTCCGCGTAATGATTCTTCTGCTGCGCTCAGGCGCATGGGTGAACAGCTGGCTAAAGCGCGTGATATAGATAAGAAGTGAGGTATTCCATGAGACTTATACGTCTGTTTTCCGTACTTATACTGGTGAGTTTTTCAGTTGTAGCCTGTAATACCGTTGAGGGTATGGGGCGGGATATTCGCAGCGCCGGGGATACGATTACCGGCAGTGCGCAGAAAACCAAGGAAGAAATCCGCAATTAGGTGATGTCCAGCGAGGTCAACAGGGCATGGGTGATATGCTCCTGAAGTAATCGCCCTTTCTCTGTGATGCGTATATGGGCATCGTTTCTTTCCATAACACCATCTTTCATGAAAGTCGCCAGTCTATCTGAGTTGAGCAGGGCTTGTGAAAGGGTAGTGGGGTGCAGGTCGGCAAGCGCCATGCCTTCCGTCAGGCGTAGCCCCATCAGAATGCGCTCTTCAAATCGTTCCGTATCAGAAACAGCAGCTGCATTCTCTATACCATGGCCATGTTTCTCTACCTGTGACAACCAGCGCTCCGGGCTTTTCAGCATGCGGGTAGCGTGTAATTGAGAGGAATCTTCAGCGAATTGGTCAGGCGTATAAAAACATCTCCCATGTGCGCCAGGACCGATGCCAAGATAGGACATGCCACGCCAGATGCTGACGTTATGGAAACACTCCTGCCCGGGTGTGGCATAGTTGGATATTTCATAGGGTAGCAAGCCTTTTTCCCGCAGAATCTCAGCGCTTAGCGCATACATCTCAGCCGCTGCATCATCTTCTGGCAGGGTAAACGATCCGGCAGCATGAAAACGGGCGAAAGGGGTCTCCTCTTCAATGGTGAGCTGATAGAGCGAACTATGCCCGTCTATATAGGGCAGGGCTTCGCGCAGTTCTGCTTCCCAGTCTGCCGTAGTCTGTCCGGGCCGTGCATAGATCATATCAAACGAATAGCGCTTCATATGTGTAGCCGCCAGTTCTACCGCGTGCAAAGCTTCCCCGGCAGAATGTTCACGCCCTAAAAAACGCAGACCTTCAGCGCGTAGTGATTGTACACCCAGTGAAATGCGATTGACGCCTACCCGTGCCAGTGCCGCAAAAGATTCCGCTTCACTCGAGGTTGGGTTGGCTTCCAGCGTAATTTCCGGCTCGTTCTCTGCAGGAAACAAGGTGTTCACCCGCTCGATCAGTGCGGCGACGGTTTCAGCAGGCATCAGTGAAGGGGTGCCGCCGCCGAAAAAGATGCTGGTGACGGCATGTGGCGGCAGGTGCTTTGCCATGTATTCCAGTTCTGTAATGAGTGCTGCCCGCCAGCGATCCTGCTCCACCTGCTCACGTACATGGCTGTTGAAGTCACAATACGGGCATTTGGCGCGGCAAAAAGGCCAGTGAATATAGACGGCAAGCGGAGTTCTGTTTGTCATGGCGCAGGAATACACGTAAACTAGCGCTATGCCAACGTTAACTCCCGACGCCGAAGCCCTGATTTCAATTATGGATCGCCAGTATCGCGAGATTCGCGAGGTGGAGGCGGAGCATAGTATTATGGGTAGGGAGGGTGATTTTCGCCCGCGAATTGAATATTATCATGATGCGGTGCGCGCCCTGACTTCTGAGACGGACGATCATTACAGCAAAGACAGCCGTCTGTCAGTCGAGCGGCTGGCCTATGATCTCTCGATGCTGCGCCATATTTGTGCCAAACCATTGACGGCGGGGAGGTCGCAAGGGCATTATTCCCCGCATACAGAGGTGGCTCAGGGCGGTCAAAGCGCATCCAAAGGCATGCCACGCGAGGTAAAACAGCAGTTAGGGCAGCGTTATAAGGACTATACGGTGCTTTTTGCCGCTATTTTTGCAGAAAAAGCCGATAAAAACTCTAATTCGCGCATTGAAGAGGCCAATAATACGATTGAAGACTGCCATACGATGGAAGAATTGCTTACCGAACTGGCACGCGGGGAGGTAGAGCTGGCGGAAGTAGCGGCGATGGCACAGCATGTGGAAGATGACTCGCTCAGACAGGCGATCAATGCCCTGTTGCAGCGCAAGGAAGCGCAGAAAGAAATCCTGACGCAGGCAGCGGCGCGCCTGAAACAAACCGCGCAGTCGCTGGATCAGGAGATTCAGGCGATGGACAAGGCCGCCATGACTTACGCGACCAGCCAGCTGGCTGTCTATGAAGAGTCCAAAGATACGGTGAAGCGGCTGGCAGCGCAGGGGCTTAATATTGCCGGAAAATTCGTGGAAAACGCGATGGCGCAGGCGCAGTCACAGGAGCGGGGACGCTAGGCGGTAGACTACTAGCCGGGCTTTACCATAGGTTCGCTCGCGGTAGAGTTCCAGTGTATCCGACTCAGGCACGGGTGCTTTGCTTGGAAGTTCCAGTGCGATGTAGCCGCCTTGTATCAGCCAGTTGCCTCCTGTGATTCCGGCGAGCAGGGCAGGCGCCAGATCGCTGTCATAAGGTGGGTCAGCGACAATTACGGAAAATGGCAGGCGCGCTGAGGGAAGACGAGCGGCATCTGCCTGCAGGAATTCTGCGTTTCTTTCGACATTCAGTGTTTCACAATTTGCACGCGCCAGCTCCAGCGATTCACGATGATGATCGACAAATAACACGCGCTCTGCTCCGCGGGAGATGGCCTCAAGCCCCAGCAGTCCGCTGCGGCAGCAGATATCTACCACCCGCTGTCCGGCGATGGCAGAAGATAGACCTTCCGGGGCAGGTGCGTGCAGCAGCAGGTCAAACATGGCCTCCCGTGTGCGGGAAGCCGAGGGGCGGATGCGCCTGTCCTGAGGTGAGAGTAGCTTACGGCCCTTTAACTGTCCGGCGGTGATGTGCATAGATGTACCCGTCGTTTAACAAATCCATATGGGGTTAAACGACAGGCATGCGACGGCATGCCCGCCGCTCATGCGGCGTAAGCCTGAGTGGCGACTGAACGCTACTAAATTATAAAGGCTAATGCAGGTGCTGTGAAGTCTCTGCCGTCACTTCGTCGCGCGCGGCGACATATTCCTGCCAGTGATTGCCGGAAAGCTCATTGGGCTGGGTCAGGGCGGTGGTGGAAAGCTCCGGGTCGGTTTCCTGTTTCATCTCTTTTGCCATTTCCTGCGCCATGATCTTGGCCGAACGGCGCATCTCGAATTCGCCGAGATTCATGTTCTTCTCTGACTGGATTTTAGTGTTGTTGACCTTCACATAAATCGCTGTGGCAGCCAGTGCAACGGCCGTTCCGACCAGTGCCAGCCCCACCGGAGAGGAGATGGCGGTCATAAACGTGCCAAGCTGCCCCACCGCGCTGGTGCCAAGCGCCGTGCCAAACACCCCGATGGCTGCCCAGGAAAGATAATGCGAGATTTCACTGCGCAGCAGGGCCTGCATATTCATACCCTTATTATACTGCACGGCTTCGCGGTGAACCGTATTACTGGTGATGTCCACCTCTGTTTTTGAGGGGTCGGAGAGGATGGCCTGTTCAAACGCCGCATCGCGCGGGGACTTACGATTCTCCCGACCGATCAGCGAATTACTGAGATTTTTAATACCAGAATAGAGTTCCATCAGCTTATCCTAGCAGTAAAATATGACCGGATGATGACAACCAGGTATTTTATTGCCTGCCGATAGCGGTATAGGCCTCACCCAGCTGGTCACGCAGAACGGACGGTTTGATCTCTTTCACCTCACCCGGTTTGAGCGCCCCGAGCTGAAACGGGCCGTAGGAGGTACGTATCAGGCGAGTCACCTTCAGCCCGATATGCTCGCACAGGCGGCGGATTTCCCGGTTCTTGCCTTCTTTCAGGCCAATGATCAGCCAGCTATGGCTGGCTGTCTCGCGCTCTTTGGAGACTTCGATCCCGTGATACCGCACGCCTTCTACCGTCACGCCGCGGCGCAGGCGCTCCAGATCCTTCTCTCGCGGTTTGCCGAAGACGCGCACACGATAGCGCCTGAGCCAGCCGGTAGCAGGAAGTTCCAGATGCCGTGCCAGCGCACCACTGTTGGTCAGCAGTAGCAGGCCCTCGGATGTCATATCCAGCCGCCCGACCGAAATAACGCGGGGCAGATCGGCAGGCAGCTTTTCAAACACGGTTGGCCTGCCATCCGGGTCGCGGTGGGTGGTGAGCAACCCCACCGGTTTGTGATACATCCATGCACGCAGTGGCTCTTTATCTCCAATACGCTTGCCGTCAACCTCCACCACATCGTTATTGTCAACCAGACAGGCGGGGGTGGTGAGAGTCTCACCGTTGACTTTCACGCGTCCGGCCTCAATCCAGCGCTCTGCCTCACGCCGGGAGCACAGCCCCGAGCGCGCCATAAATTTGGCAACTCGTT
>CAYMGS010000061.1:0-1475 GCA_964390025.1 uncultured Rickettsiales bacterium
GCTGACGTCCGCCCACACCGGAAGAACCCGTTTCCATGCGCCCGTCACGCTCCACCACGACCGAAATATTCAGCCGCACCAGTGGGCGCACATCCATCTGACGCTGGCCGCCGGCGCGCAGAATTTCTACCACCTGCCATTCCCCGGAAAGCGACGCAGAAACCTGCTTGATCAGCGGCTCTTTGGCGCGGAGATAGGCATCGATTGCCTCCAGCAGCGAGACTTTATCCGCAAACTCTCCTTCCTGTGTCGGGTTAAACCCGCCATATAGAGGTTCAGGGTGAGTATTCGGTGCCAGATTTACACCTTTGAGGGCTGCCTCATATTTTGCAATCGCGCTGACGGTTTCGGCGGCACGGGCAATCGCTTCTTCCGACAGGCTGGAAGAGTGGGCAAAACCGGATGCTTCTCCGTATACCGACCGTAAGCCGAATCCCTGCGTCGTATCGTAACTGGCGTTACGAATACGGCCATCGTCATAGACAATGCTTTCGCTTTGCGCATATTCCATGAATAATTCACCGTCATCCATGCCTTGCAACGCATCAGAGACCAGTGTTTCCACACGTGCCGGATCCATGCCGCTATGGGTGTAAAACCAGTCGTGAGGAAGCTGCAATGGTGTACTCATGTGTATCCTGCCTGCGTCAATAACATGTTTTGCGTCTATTACTGGACATAGTACACTAGCTGTGGCTTTACAAGCGAAGCAAATTTGCCTATACCCTGCGTGCACTATAATCGCATCTACCCAACGGGATTCGCATGAGACGTCTTTTTGCCTATATATTGCCAATGCTTGCCATCGCTGTGGCGGGCATGGCGTTTTCCCCTGCAGCGCTGGCCGAAACAGTGGGGCTGGCCGAACGATGGCAGTTAAATTTCCAGGAACCTGCAACCCCGGTCATGGAGCGTCTGGATGAACTTCATTACTATCTGGTAATTGTCATCACAGCGATCAGCCTGTTTGTCCTGGGCCTTCTGGGCTATGTCTGCGTACGCTTTTCCCGTAAAAACAACCCCACTCCCAGCAAAACGACACACAATACGCTGA
Source organism: uncultured Rickettsiales bacterium (assembly GCA_964390025.1). GTDB lineage: Bacteria > Pseudomonadota > Alphaproteobacteria > Rickettsiales > UBA998 > CAYMGS01. The sequence goes on from CAYMGS010000061.1 coordinate 1,055, forward strand.
TCGAGGTGATCTGGACCGTGGTGCCCGTGATGATTCTGGTAGCCATCGCCATTCCGTCACTGCGCCTGCATTATTACATGGATCGTGCGGTAGACCCGGAAATGACGCTCAAAGTGACAGGCTATCAATGGTATTGGGGCTATGAATATCCGGATCATGATGCGCTGGGCTTTGAGGCCTACATGAAAAAGGATGATGAGCTGCTGGAGGGTGAGCCGCGCCTGATGGCAACGGATAAGCCCGTCGTTGTCCCGGTGGATACGACAGTACGCGTGCTGGTAACAGCAGCGGATGTGATCCATGCGTTCGCAATGCCAGCGTTCGGTGTCAAAATTGATGCGGTGCCCGGCCGCCTGAATGAAACATGGTTCCGCGCCACTAAAACCGGTATCTATTACGGTCAGTGCTCCGAGCTCTGCGG
>CAYMGS010000061.1:1485-11800 GCA_964390025.1 uncultured Rickettsiales bacterium
CAATGGGTGGAGCGCGCACATGAGGGTAATTATGAACTGGCCGGGCTGGAAATTCCGCAGGATGAACTGGCCGGCGATGAAGTGGCGGTGGAAGCCGCCTCTCAGGAATAAGGCTTAAGGAGAGTAAGACTATGGCAACGGCACACGCTTCCGCTAATCATCATCACGATACGCCGACCGGCTGGCGCCGCTGGCTGCTGTCTACCAACCACAAAGACATCGGCACACTTTACCTGATCTTTGCCGTGGTTGCAGGTCTGCTCGGCGCCGCTTTTTCTATCGCGCTGCGCCTTGAGCTTCAGGAGCCAGGCGACCAGTGGTTCAACGGTGACTACCAGATGTACAACACCTTCATCACCGCGCATGCCTTCCTCATGGTGTTCTTCATGATCATGCCGGCGTTGATCGGTGGATTTGGCAACTGGTTTGTTCCTATCATGATCGGCGCGCCGGATATGGCCTTCCCACGGATGAACAATATCAGCTTCTGGCTGCTGGTGCCTGCGATTTTATGTCTGATAGGGGCCGGATTTATCGATGAGGGGGCCGGAACCGGATGGACAGTTTATCCACCTCTATCCGATTCCAAATCGCATCCGGGGATGGCTGTCGATCTCGCTATTTTCTCTTTGCATCTGGCGGGGGCCTCGTCCATTCTCGGCGCCATTAATTTCATCGTAACCATTTTCAATATGCGTGCGCCGGGCATGAGCCTGTTTAAAATGCCGCTGTTTGTGTGGGCCATCCTGATTACAGCCTTCCTGTTGTTGCTGTCGCTGCCAGTGCTGGCAGGAGCCATTACCATGCTGCTGACGGACCGTAACTTTGGCACCAGCTTCTTTGATCCGGCGGGCGGCGGTGACCCGATCCTGTATCAGCATTTATTCTGGTTCTTCGGGCACCCGGAAGTTTACGTACTGATTGTTCCGGCGTTCGGCATTATCAGTGAAGTGATTGCCACCTTCTCCCGCAAGCCGGTATTCGGTTATCTGGGAATGGTGGGCGCCATGTCTGCGATCGGTTTTCTGGGCTTTATCGTCTGGGCGCACCATATGTTCACCGTGGGTCTGGATGCAGATACACGTGCGTATTACACCATTGCAACGATGGTGATTGCTGTGCCGACCGGTGTGAAAATTTTCTCGTGGATTGCCACAATGTGGGGAGGTTCTATTGAGTTTAAAACCCCCATGCTGTTTGCCATCGGGTTTATTTTCCTGTTTACCGTCGGCGGTGTGACCGGCATCGTGCTGGCAAACTCTGCGGTTGATATACCGATGCATGATACGTATTACGTGGTAGCCCATTTCCACTACGCCATGTCACTGGGCGCACTGTTTGGTGTCTTTACCGGATTTTATTACTGGGCCAGCAAAATGACCGGCTACCAGTATAATGAAACCTTTGGCAAGATCCATTTCTGGCTATTCTTTATCGGCACCAACCTCACATTCTTCCCACAACATTTCCTGGGTCTGGCCGGTATGCCGCGCCGTATTCCGGATTATAATGAGGTGTATGCTGACTGGAATTACTGGTCGTCTATCGGCTCTTACATAGCGATGGCCGGGGCCTTCTGGTTCCTGTTTATCGTATGGAAAATGTTCCGCGATAAAATTCCGGTTGGGGAAAATCCGTGGGGTGAAGGGGCAAAAACGCTGGAATGGCAGGTCTCATCTCCACCGGCATTCCATACATTTGAGAAAACTCCGGACTTTACGGGGCAGCCAGCTCATGGCAATCACTAACACCTACGGGGCAGCCTCCGATATTTCGGAAGCCTCTATCCAGGATTACCTGAAACTGCTCAAGCCCGGTGTCATGTCGCTGGTTGTCTTCTCTGGCTTTGTCGGAATGGCAATGGCACCCGGAAGCATTCACCCGTTTTTCCAGCTCCTCACCGTAATCTGCATTGCGCTGGGTTCCGGGGCCGGGGCCGCCATAAACATGTGGTATGACCGGGATATTGATGCCATGATGAAACGCACACGCAAGCGCCCTATTCCCTCGGGTAGTGTTCATCCGGATGATGCGCTGTGCCTCGGACTGCTTCTTGCCATTACATCCGTTATGCTGCTGGGCCTCTCCGTGGGATGGCTGGCAGGCGGCACACTGGCATTCGCTATTTTCTTTTATGCTGTCATTTATACGATGGGCCTGAAGCGTTCCACATCGCAAAATATTGTGATCGGTGGAGCGGCAGGTGCCTTTCCTCCTGTCATCGGCTGGCTGGCCGTCTCCCCGGAGCTGACCATTGAACCCATCCTTTATTTTCTGATTATTTTCCTGTGGACGCCCCCACATTTCTGGGCGCTTGCCCTTTATCGTCACGATGATTACCGGGATGCTAATATTCCCATGTTGCCCGTTGTGGCGGGTCTGTCAGTCACTAAAAAACATATGCTGGCATATACGCTGTTGCTGGTACCGGTCACAATGCTACCTTCTGTCATTGGACAGTCCGGGATACTGTACGGGCTTGGAGCATTAGGGCTGAGCCTGTGGTTTTGTCGCCATGCCATACGGGTACTGCGCAGTGAGGAGCCCGCTTACGCCATAGCGATGTTTAAATACTCCATACTGTATCTTTTTTCACTTTTTTCTCTGTTACTTATCGATAAGTTCATTGACAATACAGCCGCGCTCGCATTCTATTAATGCATTCACTACGACAGGAGTCTGAGCATGACGAATTTAGAGATTAACGAAGAATCTTCACTGGAAGAGGCACAGGAATCTGCTACTGAGGCTGCTACTGAGGCAGGAGAAGCTGCAGAAGATGCTGCTGCCGCAGCAGGCGAAGGCATCAGCGATGCTGCGGAAGCCACGGAAGCCGCAGCGGAAGATGCTGCCGAGTCTATCCAGTCTACCATGGATGAGGCGGCTGCCAGCGCATCTGAAACGTTTGAATCCGCCGGTCTGACGGTGCAGGGTGGAAATCCTGATATTGACAAGCTTCAGGTTCTCAATGATCTGTCTGTAAACACAGTGTATCTGATGGGTACCAGCTTTATTCTCGGTGTATTATTTACCGTGTTTGTCTTGCTGGTTCTGGACTTCATGCGCCGCAACGCGGAAGACAACGAGAAAAAATAGCCTTTCATGCCTCACGGTGAACAGCATGAGACCAAGAAGAAGAAAAATCTGTTTCTTCTGGGCGTGATTCTTTTATTCATCGGGTGTATATTCAGTATCACGGTACTGAAATACACCCCTTAAGTCATGTCACATGCCACTACATACAATAATCGCTCTTTCGCACTGAGCTTGCTGGCTTTGGTAGCCGGTATGGTGATGCTCAGCTTTGCCGCCGTCCCGCTTTACCGAATTTTTTGTCAGGTAACCGGGTTTGGCGGCACAACCATGCAGGCAGAGTATTTCCCGGAATCCATCGGTACCCGCGAACTTACCATTGATTTTAACACGGATCTGGATCGTTCTCTTGACTGGCAATTTCATGCTCTGGATCGCAGGCTTACTACACGGCCAGGTGAGATGCAACTTGCTTTGTTTGAAGTGGAAAACCTCAGTAATCAGCCGCAACGCGGTACTGCCGTATTCAACGTTACGCCGCACAAAGCAGGTGCTTATTTCATGAAAGTGGAATGTTTCTGCTATGATGAAATGACCATTCCGGTTGATAAGCGCGTGTCCTTGCCAGTGTCGTTTTTCATCGACCCGGAGATTGAAAATGACCCTGATCTGGCAGATGTACGCAATATTACATTGTCTTATACCTTTTTTAAGTCTAAACAGCCTAATAACAGTGATTAGGACTGTGAATCGAGGAGTCTATGGCACACGAACAGGATCACCCATTCCATCTGGTTAACCCAAGCCCCATGCCCATACTGGCGGCCTTTAGTGCTTTTGCTGTTGCTATCGGGCTGACCATGTTCATGCATGAGCATGCGCTTGGAGGCCCCGTATTGATCGCAGGTAACATCGCCCTGATTACGACTGTCTTCTTCTGGTGGCGCGACGTCATTCGTGAAGGCCGTATTGATAAAGCCCATACTAAGCCGGTGCAGCATGGTCTGCGCTTTGGTATGGTTCTGTTTATCATCTCGGAAGTGATGTTCTTTTTCGCCTTTTTCTGGGCCTTTTTCTCTGCCAGCCTGTTCCCAAGAGTGCCGCTGGAAGAGACCTGGGCGATTATTGAAGGAATATGGCCGCCGGAAGGCATTCTTACCTTTGACCCATGGGATTTGCCCTTTATCAACACGCTGGTGCTACTGCTATCCGGTACGACCGTGACCTGGGCACATCATGCATTACTGGAACGTAAAAATAATGAAGTGGTTACAGCACTGGCCATTACTGTGGCTTTAGGAGTTTCTTTCACCCTACTTCAGGCACTGGAATATTCCCACGCAGCCTTCGGTTTTATTGATGGTATTTACGCTTCCACCTTCTACCTTGCCACAGGCTTTCACGGCGCGCATGTGATCATGGGTACGATCTTTCTGGCCGTCAACCTGGTGCGTGCCATCAACGGGACGCTGACACCCGAAGGGCATCTGGGTTTTGAATTTGCTGCATGGTACTGGCATTTTGTAGACGTCGTCTGGTTATTCCTCTTCGTCTGGGTCTACTGGTGGGGCGCCTGATCAATTGATATGACCTCTCCGCCTACAGGCGTCAGCCTTCTGCGCACCGGCATTCTCGGGGTGTGCCCACGTTGTAATAAAGGCAGCATCTTCAAGAACCCTGTTGCGTTTAGGGACACCTGCCCTGCATGTGCATTCGATATCACCTCGCATGACAATGGCGATGGCCCGGCTTTTTTTGTCATCACCATCGTAGGGTTTCTGGTCACCGGGCTGGCGGCATGGGTGGAGTTCACGTTTACACCTCCATTCTGGCTACATGCCATATTATGGGGGCCGATGATTCTGATTGCGTCACTCCTGCTTCTGCGTGTATTCAAAGGCATGCTGCTGGCTTCGCAGGTAAAATATCACTTACTCGGTGACCCGGATGACAAAAACAACCCGTAAATCATGGCACAGGCCCGGCCTTCCGGCATGGCTGGCCGTCTCTTTTGCCGTATGCCTGCTGGTGGGGCTGGGTATCTGGCAATTACAGCGTCTGGAACATAAGGAAAGTCTGATCGCCGAGATTGCTGCCGGTGTCGATGGCAAGCCAGGTAATGTGCTGCCCTATTCTGCACCCCATTTGCGATCACGTGGGTTTTACCGGTATCATGTGACGGGTGAATTACTGCATGAACATGAAATGCATCTGGCAGCCCGATACCATCAGAGCATTCTGGGGTACCATCTTCTGACCCCTCTGAAGCTGAGAGACGGGCGTATTTTGCTGGTCAATCGCGGCTGGGTACCTGCCGCACTCAAAGAACCCGCATCCCGTCCAGACAGTGTCGTCTGGGGTATGCAGCATTATACGGTTATGCTGCGCACTGATCGTGACCACACCTATTTCACCCCGGAGCATGACATCGCTAATAATATCTGGTTCTGGCGCGATATTGAGGCCATGCGTGAACATACGGGTTTGCCCCTGCTGCCTGTGTCTGCCGATATCGTGATGGAGCATGTTGACGAAACTCAGTTACCCGTTGCATCGACTGGAGAGATTCGGTTGCGCAATGATCATCTGGGATACGCTGTTACCTGGTTTATGCTGGCATGTGCAGCAGCTGCCGTATTTGTCGCATATCACTGGCACCGCGAGGAATCATGAGTGCATATGCGAAGCTGGAGTCACGTTTCCGTGAGCTATCGTTGCTGGAAGATGTGGGCGGTATATTGCACTGGGATGCCTCGACACACCTGCCTTCCGGAGCAGCACATACGCGGGGGGAACAGATGGCAGCTCTCTCCGGTATGGAGCACCGGCTGATCAATGCGCCGGACGTCAAAGACTGGCTGGATGAGGCGAAACGTGAAACGCTGACAGACTGGCAACAGGCTAATCTCACAGAGATGCAACGAAAATGGACGCATGCCACCTGCATCCCTGAAGCGCTGGACGAAGAACTCAGCCGTCTGAGTGTGGAAAGTGAACATGTCTGGTTTGAGGCCCGCAAAGATGATGATTTTCCCCGCATGCGCCCATATCTGGAGCAATTACTGGTATTAACCCGCGAAGTTGCTGCTTTACGTGGTGAAGCATTACAGTGCTCTGCGTATGATGCCATGCTTGACTATTATGATCCCGGTATGCGCATGACTACGATTGACCGGTGTTTTTCCGAACTGGAGGCGTTCTTGCCTGACGCAATCACCGGAGCGCAGAAAAACTCAACACATACGGATTCTGTCAATCTCTCGGCGCCACTGGAAGCACAGCGTACACTATCCGTCACGGTCTTAGAAAAGATGGGTTTTGATTTCACGCAGGGCAGGCTGGATGAAAGTGTCCATCCGTTTTGTGGCGGCGCCAAAGGCGATATCCGTATCACCACCCGCTACACGGAATCTGACCTGAGCGAAGCACTTTTTGGCGTATTGCATGAAAGCGGACACGGCCTGTATGAACGCCAGCTGCCTGAGGACTGGCGCTATCAACCCGTCGGCGAGGCGCGCGGAATGAGCCTGCATGAGAGCCAGTCCCTGCTGATTGAAATGCAACTCGGACAAAGCAAAGCCTTTGCTGATTTTCTGACCCCAATTATCAGCGAGATTTGTGGAAGGACGATTACACCTGGCATGTTCTATGCCGCCACCTCCGTTGTAAAGCCTGGTCTGATCCGGGTCACTGCGGATGAAGTCACCTATCCCATCCATATTATTTTGCGCTACCGGCTGGAGAAAGCCATGCTCAGGGGTGACCTTGCCGTGAAGGATCTTCCCGGCGCATGGTCTGACGGCATGGACGAACTATTGGGTATTCGCCCTGAAACCGACCGTGATGGATGCCTGCAGGATATTCACTGGCCGGGTGGTGCTTTTGGCTATTTTCCGACCTATACGATGGGAGCGCTGATTGCGGCACAGCTCATGGAAGCCATCCGCCGCGACCTTCGTGAACTGGAATCTGATATACGCGCCGGGCAGTTTAACGCGCTTCAAAACTGGCTCTCTACCCATGTACATGGGCTGGGTTCGCGCTACTCTACGATGGACATAGTAGAACAGGCCACCGGCAAACCTCTTGGCACAGAAGCGTTTACAGGCTATATCGGCAAAAAGTATCTGGGAGCCGCCTAATGCAATATCGCTCTACACGGGGCATAGCACCGCAACTACCGTTTGATGAAGTCGTACTTACCGGACTGGCAAGTGACGGTGGGCTTTATGTACCGCAACGCCTGCCCCATTATACTCCGGAAGACATGGAGCATTTTGCGACCTTATCCTATGAGGAACTGGCCACCGGGATTATGGCTCCGTTCTGTGAAGATGTCATATCACGTGAGACACTGGCCGATCTGATTATGGAAAGTTATAAATCTTTCCGGCATACAGCAGTTGCGCCGCTGGTGCAGACAGGCCCGCAAGACTGGATACTGGAACTGTTTCATGGTCCAACGCTGGCATTTAAGGATTTTGCTCTGCAGTTTCTGGGCAATCTGATGGCTCATCTGCTCAAAAAACGTGGAGAGAAAGTTGTGGTGCTGGGTGCCACGTCAGGTGACACCGGATCAGCTGCTATCGCCGGGTGCCACGGACAACCGAATATGGACATCGTGATTCTGTTTCCGGATGGTCGCGTATCCGATGTACAGCGTCGCCAGATGACGACCTATAGCGATGCTAATATTCATTGTGTCGCCATTGATGGTACTTTTGATGACTGTCAACGCATCGTCAAATCTCTGTTTATGGAAAGTGATTTCCGGCAACAGCATCATCTGGTAGCCGTTAATTCGATCAACTGGGCACGGATTATGGCCCAGATCGTGTATTATTTCTACGCAGCGCTTCGTCTGGGCGCACCGCATCGCAGTGTAGCTTTTTCCGTACCCACAGGAAATTTCGGCGATATTTATGCCGGGTATCTTGCGGCGCAGATGGGGCTACCCATCGCAGATTTGCTGGTGGCCACCAATAGTAATGATATTCTGGCGCGCTGCATTCAGACCGGCACCTATGATATGCGTGAGGTGGTGCCATCGCTCAGTCCCAGTATGGATATTCAGATTTCCAGTAACTTTGAGCGACTGCTGTTTGATCTGTATGCGCATGACAGCGATACCATCCACAGCTTGATGGAATCGCTTAAACAACATCGCAAATTTTCCATAACTGATGATGCATTAAAACAGCTGCAAGCCAGATTCTCTGCGGCCTCAGTGGATGACGCGGCAACTCTTGCCGCCATTGCATCTGTACACAAAGACTCCGGTTATACACTCGACCCGCATACCGCCGTTGGGGTACAGGCCAGCCATCAGGCACGGCGCCACCCGGACGCGCCCATGGTGACCTTAGCTACTGCACACCCGGCGAAATTTCCTGATGCCGTGGTTAAGGCCACAGGCATCCATCCTGCCTTGCCTCCTCATCTCGATGATCTGTTTGAGCGCGAAGAACGTTTCACCCGCCTACCAAACGATACGGAAGCGATCAAAAACCTGATTCAGGCATTGTAAATATTACTCGTCCCACACGGGCGGGGGCGTCGTATTGGTTTGCGGCCTGGGCTTGATCGGCTGTAAAGGCGCATCCACCATATTATAGGTCAGCGCCATTTCCGACTTGATCTCATCGGAGGGCTCGCCCCGGCCTGCCGCGAGTACCGTACCAAAATCACTGGGCATGAAATTATCGCTGGTCTCAATCGCCGTTTTCAGCTTTTGAAGGTTCCTGAGCGTCAGCTTGATATACGCATAGGTGGGATCGTTGTAGACGTTCTTTCCTTTCAGAAAGATCACCACTTCTTCATCCAGCAGCTCTTCGTCTATCTGCACCGGCGTACTATTCTTACTATATGCCTGTGGTTGCCAATCCGTCATGGGCGTTCTTCATCTCTTCCATATACAAACAAAGTCCGTATGCACCTCATACAGACTTCGTTATTTCATCGTACTATAGCGTTGATTGATAAAAGGGTTAAGCGAAAATATAATGGTACGGAGAAATTCGGGTGTTTCGGCAAGATTTCGTGCCTTTGGCGCATCGCTTAAGACTTAACCTATACTGTGGCCCTGACCCCGCCCCGGACCATCATTGATCGATGCTATAACGGCGGCGGCTGCTTCGGCTGCAGGCCCTTTTCCAGCTACTACTCCAATATGAAGTCCCGCTGTGCTCATTGCATTCGGGTCGCGTGTGCCGGAACCATCGCCGCCTCGAATGCTGGCACCTGCTGCGATTGCTTCTTCTAATGCACCGGGGGAAAGATTATCTACCATATTTTTACCCTTTTCTTTTCTCTATTCTTGCCTGTTATCTCGTGGGGCGTTTGTGCCCTATGTACTCAGTGTATCGAAACACCCCCTCCCCTCCAAGCACCAACCACACTCCGTCAAGAACTCTTCACACAACCGTCACAGAGTTGTCATGTTGATTGACGGTCTGTTAACAATGCTTCGGATTTGGCTAAAATACATGTTTTTTAACCATCTGATGTTTATGTATATTGCGGGGACACTGGCGCGTGGGTGCCTTCAACCACGAAAATGGTCGTAAATCACCTGCGCGACCTTCCGGGAGATGCCGGGGGTCTTTTGCAGCTCTTCCAGCGTGGCTGTTTCCACGGCTTTGGCTGAGCCGAAATGATGAAGCAGAGCTTTTTTCCGGGTAGGGCCAATCCCCTCGATCCTGTCGAGCTCAGAGGCTTTGAGGGCATTAGCGCGTTTGATACGGTGCGAGGTAATGGCAAAACGGTGCGCCTCATCCCGCAGCCGTTGCAGATAATGCAGCGCAGGGTCATGCAGCGGCAACTGAAATGCTTCCCGCCCCGGCATGAAGAACTGCTCCCGCCCGGCATGGCGGTCAGCACCTTTGGCAATCGCCACCACCGGCAGGTCGCTCAGCCCCAGCTCTTCCAGTATGTCTGTTGCCGCAGAAAGCTGACCCTGCCCACCGTCAATCAGCAGCAGGTCCGGCCACTGGCTGCCGCTCCGTCCGGCATCCTCCTTTTGCAGGCGGGTCAGGCGACGTGACAACATGTCCCGCATCATGGCATAGTCATCACCGGGCGTGAGTTCCTCACGGCGCATGGTAAAGCGCCGGTATGAACCTTTCTCAAACCCTTCCGGCCCGGCCACAATCATCGCACCCACCGCATGCGTACCCGAGATATGGCTGTTATCATAGACCTCGATACGTGTCGGCGGTTCCGGCAGATCAAACAGGGATGCCACGGCCGCCAGATGTTTCGCTTCGCTGCGGCGCTCCGCTAC
>CAYMGS010000062.1:0-11442 GCA_964390025.1 uncultured Rickettsiales bacterium
TTTGATTCTTAATGCCCCTGCTCGCGCCTGCTGGCGCTGCGCAATAGGCGACGCTTCGCTGGCTGAAGGCTCACGCAAACATACTGTTTGCGTCACCTGTTTCTATTGTTTTCCTGTATCCAGACCGCAGAAAATAACGGTTTTAGGGTAGGCGGTCAAGAATATCGTCCGCCGAGGCTACCGCCACCGCATCCGGCAACTGATTCCTCAGCCATGTCATCTGGCGTTTGGCATAATTACGGGTGTTCTGCTGCGCTTTGGCAATCGCCTCTTCCAGCGTCATCTCCCCGTCCAGATACGCAATCAACTCCGGCACACCATGGGCTTTGAGGATGGGGAGGTTATTTAATTGCGCCCCGCGCGCGCCTGCTGGCGCTCCGATGGCGCTCCGCTTCGCGGGCTGATGGCTCTGCGCGGACGTACTGTCCGCGCTTTCATTCTGTTTTTCCTGTATCAAAGAAGGGAGGCCAGCAGGCCGACCCAGCCCTGAGCCGCGACCCCGCACTTGTTGCGGGGGAGCCGCCCATTGCGCAGGGGAGCATCCCCGAGCAGGGGCATAAAATAATTCCTTCAATGCGCTCACTTCCTCCAGCACACCCTCTTCCACCATCGTCTCAAAACGGCGATTGATACGGTCGTAAATCTCTTCCCGGGGCCGTTCCACGCGATACACCTCAAACACGGCTTCCGGTAGCGGCGACTCCGTTTTCTCTTCCTGCCACTCAGCCAGTGATCTGCCTGTTGCCAGCATCACCTCGAGCGCCCTCAGGCGGCGCTGCGTATCCCCCGGCTTCAGCCGTGCATCCATGACCGGGTCATGCTGCGCCAGTGCATCCGGCCCCAGCGCACGTGCTTCTGCCCGCACCTCACCGGGAACCTCCGGCATCACGCTCAATCCCTCCATCAACGCTTTGATATACATCCCTGTCCCGCCCACCAGTATGGGCCGGGTACCCTCCTGCCAGCACCGCCGTATCTCCGGCACTACCAGTTCCAGCCACCGCGCCACCGACCCCTCATCTGTCGCTTCCAGTACACCGTACAGGCGATGTGGCACCAGCGCTTCCTCATCTTCGCCCGGGCGGGCGGTAATGATGCGCAGATCACAATACATCTGCATGGCATCGGCATTGATGATGACACCACCGAGATGTTGCGCTAGGCTGATCGCCAATGCTGATTTACCGCTGGCCGTCGGGCCCATAAGGAGTATTATTTTTTGCCCCTGCTCCGCGCTCCTGCGCTCCGCAATGGGCGATGGCTCAGGGCTGACGCGGTCTCCTGACCGCGTTTCTTTATTATTTTTAGTTTTGGAGTTATCATGACGATCCATCCTTCCGTTGTAACGCTGATCGCCGACCCGGCAAATGAAAAACTCTCACCCGGCCTGCTGCGTGACATTAAAAAGCGCATTGAGCCGGCTGCGGCGGCAGGCGTGGGGGAAGACTGGCTGGCCGAGGGCGAGGCGCTCGATCTGCATTTTAACCTGACTGACCCCAAGGCCCTCAAGATCGGCCTACGCGACTATCTGGACGGCAAACCTTACGACTGGGCTGTCCTGCCGATCCAGCATCGCAAAAAGAAACTGCTGATTTCTGATATGGACTCCACCATGATCGGGCAGGAATGCATCGACGAACTGGCTGCAGAGATAGGTATCAAGGAGCAGGTGGCAGAGGTTACGGAACGCGCGATGAACGGTGAGCTGGATTTCAAAGAGGCGCTGATCTCCCGTGTGGCACTGCTAAAAGGCATGGAGGCGAACAAGCTGGAGAAGGTCTACGGGGAGCGCATCACGCTGATGCCCGGTGCCCGCACACTGGTGCAGACTATGCGGGCGTACGGTGCATTTACGCTACTGGTCTCGGGCGGATTTACCTATTTCACCAAACGCGTGGCGGCAGTCATCGGTTTTCATGGTGACTTTGCCAATAGTCTGGAGATAGAGAATGACACACTGACCGGCACGGTCATCCCGCCGATTCTGGATAAAGATTCCAAGCAGAAAACCCTGCTTGCCGCGCTGGAGCAGATGAAACTGATCCCCGCGCAGGCCATTGCCATCGGGGATGGCGCCAATGATCTGCCCATGCTCAAAGCCGCCGGACTCGGTGTGGGCTACCACGCCAAGGACGTGGTGCGCAAAGAGGTTACCGCCGCCATCAATCACACCACCCTCACTGCCGCCCTCTATTTTCAGGGCTACAAGAAGGCGGAGTTTGTGGAGTAGAGAACATTGATGATGAATACTACCTCAGAGCCCACACCAGAATTTCTGGAGCCTACGCCTCAGCGCCTGAGAGCATTAGCCCTCGCATTTACGTGGCGCTATTATGTGGCCTATGCTGCTGTCTTTTATATTTCTATGGTGGTTCTGGGAGGAATAGACACTGTCTCTCCACCCATGATTCTTCTGTTTGCGCTTATCTTTCTTGAAGGAAAAGGTATTCCAGATGCAGTCATAAGAACGCTTTATTATAAGCCTGTTCAAGATTTTAAAAATGGTGCTTGTTTATCAGGACAAGATCATCAACCCCAATGGGGCGTGGGGATATTACTTTAACCCATCACATGCTCTGATACCTTTTGCTGCAGGGCGTGCAACTGGATCATCCGGTTTGATTGGAACCCCCGTACGTTACTATGTTAGTTTTTATCTCATCTTTTTTGCTTTTGTTGCAGCGTTCTTGATATTTGCGCCAAATAAAAATGTGTCTTTTGCCGGTATACTTATCCGGTTAATGTTGCTTCCTCCCCTTATGGGATATGCGTTTTCATATATAGCATTTAAGCGCGCCCTTAATAAAAAGCACCCCGGCGGTCATGTAAAACTAATAAAACATGTCTCTGAAAAAATACCTAAATCACTTCCAGAATCCGCCCCCGTCTCCGCACCAAGGCCTTTGGATATTTTACAAATGTCATGGGAATTCCTGTGGCGAAACTGGTCACTTACCGCAGCCGTTTCCTTACCCGTATTCACTGTCTCTTTCTTTATTTTGGTCGCATTCAACATTAAGCCCAGCGTAGAGTGGCTCAAAGCACCCCACCATCAGATCATGGTCTGGCTACCCCTACAGTTACTGGTCGTCTTATTCTCACTTGTGACTTTCTACTGGATGGCCAGAACCAAGTTTCAGAATTTTACACTTTACTACCACTATAATGGTCAACCGGTTCAAACGAAAATGGTGGAATTATGGCAATGGCTCCGCTTGCACGCACCTTTTATGTTTGGGTATCTCATAATTAGCTTTGCATTCTGGCAGTTTGAGAAAGCAATGCATTTCAATATCCAGACTGAACCACTTGACACTGTATGGAGTGTGCTTACTGATATGGTTATTTTCTATCTTCTATTCGCGGTACTAACCCAATATACCTGCTTCAAATCGCGCTACGTAATTGTATCAAAGGAATAGACTACTCCTTAGACTCCTCACTCGTCGGCAGGGTAATGAAGGTGGCGGTATCACCACGCAGGACGCGCAGTAAGGCAAATTTCTTGCCGTCTTTCCTCGCCTCTTCCACCGCTTCTTTCAGGTCATCGAAGGAGTCAATCTCCTGCTGCGAAACGCCGGTGATGATATCACCGCGCAACACACCGCGCTCAGCGGCAGCACTGTCCGACTCCACCGCCAGCACCAGCACCCCTGAGCTATCCTCATCCAGCGAGAATTGCGCACGCAGATCTTCATCCACCGTCGCCAGTGTCATGCCGAGCAGCGTTTCGCCCTTGAGGTCGCCGTCTTTATCCGGCGAGCGTTTCAGCGGCATCGAGGCTGACTCTTCTTCCTCCAGTTCGCCGAGCGTCACCGAGACCTCTTCCTCATCCTCTTCGCGCCAGACCTCCACATCAACATCTTTACCGATCTTGGTTTCAGCCACAATACGCGGCAACTCACGCATTTCCTTGATACGCTGACCGTCAAAGGTGAGGATCACATCGCCGGGCAGAATCCCGGCCTCATCCGCCGGACTTTCCGGCGTCACTTCCAGCACCAGCGCACCCCGCGCTTTATCCAGTCCTACACTGTCAGCGATTTCATCCGTCACATGCTGGATTTTCACACCCAGCCATCCGCGATGCGTGCGGCCAAATTCCTTGAGCTGGTCGATCACCGGCTTAGCCAGTGTCGCCGGAATGGCAAACCCGATACCGACATTGCCACCCGTCGGCGAGAAAATAGCAGTATTCACCCCGATCACGTCTCCGTTCATATTGAACATCGGGCCGCCGGAATTACCCCGGTTGATGGCAGCATCGGTTTGCAGAAAATCATCAAACGGCCCGGCATTGATATGACGCGAGCGTGCGGAAATAATCCCGCTGGTCACACTGCCACCCAGCCCGTAAGGATTACCGATCGCCACAATCCAGTCACCGACACGTACATCATCGGAATTACCGAACTTCACGAACGGCAGCTTCTTTTTCGCGTCAATTTTCAACAGCGCCAGATCGGTTTTGGAGTCCCGCCCTACCACGGTGGCTTCATACTGCGTTTCATCCTGAAACCGCACCGTAATTTCCTCCGCATCTTCAATCACATGGGAGTTGGTGACGATAAACCCGGCAGGGTCAATCACAAAGCCCGACCCCAGCGACTGCACTTCGCGCTCTGGCAATGCCCCGCCCGGGCCCATGAAACGCTCAAAGAAATCTTTGAACTGGTCCATCTGGCCCTGGGGCATATTATCAAACGGCAGCATCAGTCCTGCACCGCCCCCTTTGACTTTTTGCGTCGTGGACACATTGACCACGGCCGGGGACAGTTTTTCCACCAGATCGGCAAAACTGCCCGGCATGCTGCGTGCCTGCACGGTATGCAACGGCAGAGCAAGCATCACAATCAACAGGATGGCACGCGAAAACAGAAACTTGTTCATAGGGAGCATTCCTTCAGACAGAGTAATGGCTACCCTTTATATGGGCAGCCTAACGGCTTTTTTCAATATAGCGCAGGAAGTCGCTGTCAGGAGACAGGATCAACGTGGTGTCGTCCTTACCGAGCGATTTACGATATGCCTGCATGGTACGGTAAAATTCAAAGAATTCTTCATCCGACCCGAATGCTTCAGCAAAGATACGGGTTGCTTCCCCATCGCCTTCACCCCGGATGATCTGAGATTTTTCTTCCGCCTCTGCAATCATGATCGTACGCTCTTTATCCGCCTCGGAGCGAATGATCTGCGATTCCTTGCTTCCCTCTGCGCGGAATTTCTCCGCCACTTTCTGACGGTCAGAGCGCATGCGGTCATAAATCGGGGTGGAGGTTTCCTTTGGCAGATCGGTACGCATGATGCGTACATCCACCACCTCGATACCAAACCCCTCACGGCTCGCTGTCTCTTCCGTTGAAGCACCGGCTTCTGCTGCCAGATCAGCCGCTTCCGGCTCAGGCAAAGCGGCTTCACCTTCCGCATTCAATATAGCTTCTGCTTCCGGAATTTCTGCCTGTTCAGCCTGCCCGGAAGCAAGACGGAACACACGGTCACGGATTTCATGCATGATATCAGAACGCTTGTCGGACAGCAGTGTGGAGAGGTCTTCCCGGCCCAGCGTATCCCTCAGGCTTTTCTCCAGAATACTCTCAAGGCGCATATTCATGATGCGTTCACTACGTACCGCCTGATAAAATTGCAGCGGATTTTTAATACGGTAGGTCACAAACGCATCCACGATCAGGCGATCCTGATCTTCCAGAATCACGGTCATTGGTTCGGCATTGAATACCAGAATACGCTTATCGAACATTTCAACGCTGTCGACAAACGGCATCTTGAATTTCAGCCCCGGCGTATCCGACGATCCCGGCGCATTGATGATATTCACAGGTTTACCGAAACGCAGCACCAGCGCCTGTTCCGTCTGCCCCACCACGAAGAACGCATTAAACCCAAGCGCCAGCAGAAGAAAGACGCCAAAGACAGCAAACATAGTACGGGATGAACTCACTGGGTACCTCCCTGATCTTTCGGCATTTTCGGCTTCAACTCATTCAGCGGAAGATATGGCAGTACGCCTTGTCCACCGCCGGAGTCCTGATCGAGAATTAGTTTGTTCATGCCGCTCATAATCTCTTCCATTGTCTCCAGATATATCCGTTTCTTGGTCACATCCTTGGCAATCTTATATTCATTATACACCGCCATAAAACGTGACGCTTCACCGCCTGCCTTGGAGACAACCGCCTGCTTGTACGCCTCGGCATCCTTAATCATCTTCTCCACCTGTCCCTGCGCCACAGGGATAATACCATCGCGGTAACGCTTGGCCTGGTTTTGCAGGGTTTCTTTCTCTTGCTGCGCAGCAAGAACGTCAATAAATGCATCCACCACCGGCTGTGGCGCATCGACAGCCAGCAGGTTGACCTCAAAAATTTCAATGCCGGTTTTATAGTCGTCCAGAATCGATTGCATCAGCGCCTTGGTGGCTTCGGCAATCGGCTGACGTTTATCAGAAAGTGCTTTGTTTAGCGGCATATTTCCCATCACTTCACGCATCGCGGTTTCTGCAACGGGTTTGACCAGAAACTCCGGGCTGCGCGTATTAAAGAGGAAGCGCGCCGCATCCTTAATCCGCCACTGCACCTCAAACTGGGCACTGACCAGGTTTTTATCGCCGGTCAGCATCAGGCTTTCTTCCGGCACGGTACGCCGGTTTTCCTGATCCATAAAACCGCCTTCGGTCGAGCGGAAACCCACCTCTTCGCGGTTAATGGTGGTCACCCGTGGTGTGGCCACCGTTTCAATCGGGTAAGGGAAATGGTAATTCAGACCGGGGTCACTACGGCGGTGAAATTCACCAAAACGCAGCACGATACCCACCTCATCCGCTTCCACGCGGTAAATACCGGAGGCAAACCACAATGAAAGAATTGCCAGACCGATCAGCAGGAACGGGCGCAGCCCCCCACCGCCACTTCCCATCATCTGGCGCAGGGACTCCTGACTTTTACGGATGAATTCATCCAGATCGGGAGGGGGAGGCTGTGAATTGCCACCATGGTTGCCTCCACCGTTACTGCTGCCGCCACCTGACGGGCGGCTTCCCCACGGTCCTTTACCTGATCCTTTATTCCATGACATAAGCGGCGTATACTCACTAAATCGGTTAATGCAACTTTATATAGGACTAAATGAAACGTATTTTCAAGAGAAGCACAAAACTTTCCGTAGAAAACATTACAAATGCCTTACGTGAGGTTCACGACCCCAGAAGCGGGCAGGACGTCATAGGCGCTGATCTGGTATCCGGCGTTGCTCTGCAGGAAGACGGCCGGGTAAGCTTTGTGATTACGGTGGCACTGGAAGATAAACACTATGGGCTTCAATTGCAGGAGGCATGCCGCAAGGCGGTAGAGGCTCTGGACGGAGTCACAAATGTTACGGCAGCACTCACCGCCGAGAGCGCACCTAAACCCGATGCACCACCACGTGCACGTGCCACCTGGAACCTGACACCGGTGGAAGGTGTGCAGCGCATCATCGCTATCGCCAGCGGTAAAGGCGGGGTTGGCAAATCCACAACCACAGTACAGCTCGCGCGGGCACTGGCAAAAACAGGGAGTCGTGTCGGTATTCTGGATGCAGATATTTACGGGCCGAGCATCCCACGCATGATGGGGTTATCAGGCCAGCCAGAGCTGGAAGAGAATCGATTCATTCCGCTGGAAACGGATGGCATACGCTGTATTTCCATGGGATTCCTGATCAGTGACAAAGCCGCCGTAATGCGCGGGCCGATGGTCACCAAGGCGCTGGTGCAAATGCTGCGTCATACTCAGTGGGGTACAGAAGCAGAGCCGCTGGACATATTACTGGTTGATCTGCCGCCCGGCACCGGTGACGTGCATCTCTCCATGGTGCAGCAAGTGCCGCTTGCCCATAATGGCGGCGGGGCTATTCTGGTAACCACCCCGCAGGAAGTGGCACTGGATGATGCTCGTAAAGCGGCAGAGATGTTTGCCAAAGTGGACGTGCCTGTGTTGGGCATCATTGAAAATATGAGCGGCTTCACGGATGAAAGCGGGCATACGTACCATTTATTTGGTCAGGGTGGCGGTAAAACGCTGGCCAGCGAGCTGGGTGCCCCTTTGCTGGGGCACGTACCGATTATTCCTGAAATGGGTCAGGCAGCAGATAAGGGCGACGCTTACACGGCCGATATATTTGTTGAAATTGCCGGAAAGCTGGCTTCATGACACTGCGTCGGCAGATTGCCCACCTGCTCATTGATGATGTCATCACCTATGCCCGTCCTCCCGCAGGCTCTCGCATCAGCATGGATCGCAGGCGGGAGATTGCACGGGAGTCGTTGCATTTACGATTTAATGACTGGCTTGGGGAAGCAGGGGAAAAACGCAGCCTGAGCGCCATCATACCTGCTGATGAGACGGAAGACCTCTCAACGCCCGAAGAAATGCCGCGCTACTGGCAGATTCCCTCTGAATTACGGCCTCATTCAGTACAGTGGAACCTCTCACTTCCCTCTCACCGGGCTCAATCTCAGGTCATACTGGATGCGCTGAGCACATTTTTTGCTTCCTGCGGCCTGAAGAAAACGGGACAGGAATCACACCCGCCCCGGGGAGCGTTCGGTATGCATGAAATCACACCGGAAGGAGCGGGAAAGCCCAACGCTATGCGGGTGTTTCAGTTCTGGTTTCATGAGGACGACGTCCCGCTGATTTAGGAGCGGGCATTGTATGTGCCTGAAACCTAGAAGCCGATTGTCTCGCCGTTTATCGCAGATGCACGATCTATCGAGCCATCGACACAATCATTGATGGGTGTGCGCATGTACGGACGGCATGGTCTGGCATTACAAATGTCTGCCACACCTCTCACACGGTTCACCGACCCTTTCGGCAAATGTACGTGGGCCGGAATCTCTGGCATGGTCAGGTGAGACCAACTCAGGAGATTCTTTTGCATAACGGCGGGTAATCGCGGCCCGCGCACGGTTTTGGAATACTCCGTCTAATTGCGGGTCTTGCCTATCAAATGATTCTCTGCCCTCTGCCAGACCAAAATTGTTGTCCCACTTGAACAGATACTCTTTGCCGTCAGGGCGATGTTGTTCCAGCCCCTCCACATCATCATTGATTTGCTGAATTGCAGCTTCAGGATCAACTCCATGTTCCACGTAAAGTTGCGGATTGCGCAAATCTTCCAGCCGGTCAATATGATCAAGATCAATAATGAAGGGCGTGCCATTGCGCCGTATGCCTACGTTGCCGTAGCAATCTTTATCCAGAATATCCAGGCAATAATAGCCATCCTGGGCCAGGCGTTTGCGTAACTGTTTTAAGACGATTTGGGCATCCTCTTCCCCAATACGTCCTTCCTCAAAAAGACTCTTAAGCGTCACAAAGTGAGGCGATACCGTAATAACCAGCCTGTTATCTCCGTGAATGGGGGGTTCTATTACATTACTGATAGGCGTCATTACCGGTAACGCTTTTACCAGATCATCAACCACCGGCGTTGCTGAAATACGTACAGCCTGTTGAAGCCCATCAGTGTTTTTGCTGGCGAAGGTAATCGCGCCCCCACCTTTACCAATGTAGGAAAATTCCTCAAAACCCAGTTTTTTAAGCTCTGCCGATATATTTCTGATATCGGCAGGCCCAATGTCATACATTACCGGATGCCCCCTAAAGCATTCAATATCTGCTGCCAGGGCTTTTTGCAGTGTAGGGGCAAGGTTGTCTGCCTGTTTATCAATAGCGGCATAAGGCCCCTGCACCGCTTCTTGCAGTGTGCGCTGGAGTTCGGAAATAGTATGTTGCGGCCAGTCTGTCATTCCCTGAGCATAACGTGCTCAGGTTACAGCATGATGACAAAACCGGTCTACATAATACTAAAACAATTCGATATCGTCGTCAGACGGTTTAGGATCTGAGGCGTTGGAAAGCCCTAGCTCAGACGGGTCGCTAATATAGCCACGTTTTTGCAGTACGGCCAGATATTCATCCCGTATTTCACCCAGCCGGAGAAAATGGTAGAGTTCTTTTGCCGCATCCTTATCAATGGGAGCAGATACCGCACTCTCTGAAAGCACCTGTTCAATCTCTCCGGCCAACGCTCCCAGCACATTCATAGTAATCACCAGATTCTGTGATACGCGATCCTGAAACTGCATACTCATAATACTGCGCGACAGTACTGTTTCAATCTCACCCATCAGCCGTTCGCGCTCATCGCCTTCCGCTTCCCGCAGGTCAGACATATCCTGTGCCATTTGCACAAATTGGGTGGAGAGTTCCTCAAAGCTGGTTTCCAGCAGTATATTGACCCGCTCAAGTTGCGCACTGAGCGCCTCAATGCCGCACAATTGCGGCTCTGCCATCGCTGCCCAGTGACGTGAAGCCTCAGCTGGGGATTCTTCTTCCTGTATGGCCCGGTTCATGTGTGCCAGGCCTTACGCTGCAGCATCCAGACCACACAGACGGCTTACAGCCCGTTTCAGTACCTCCGGGTCGCACGGCTTCACGATCCAGCCATTTGCTCCGGCACTGCGGCCTGCCTGTTTAGCGGCATCGCCGCCTTCCGTGGTAATCACCAGAATCGGTTTATCTTTGTTGGTACCTTCCTCACGGATCATACGGATCAGCTCGATCCCGTCCACGTTCGGCATATTAATATCGGTCAGAATAATATCATACACATTCATGCTGGCGGACTTCATCGCTTTCTCACCATCCTGAGCTGTATGTACCTCAAAGCCTATTTCCTGCATGGTCGCTTTAAGCATATTACGCATGGTAGCGGAATCATCGACAATCAATACGGTATGTGACATAGCGTCCCCCTTGTCCGTGTTATGGCCAAAGGCAACTATAACGTGTCTATGGTTAAAGGAAGGTTACTATATCCCGACAGAAAGGTCGGTGGCCGTCGTCACAGCTTCCCCGGGCTCATACCCCTGCGCCAGCAACGCTCCGTTTGCTGCTGAGGCCTTCATCATCAGCCGGGTCATCTGGTTACGCATCGGATACGCAAGCCAGTCGAAATCCGGGTGCTGCAGCTGGTCAGCCTCCAGCGCTTCGGATTGCGCCTGACGTCCCGCACAGTCAATCTCACGCGGACGCCATCCTTTGCCGTGCATACGAAATGTTCCGAGAAAATCATTGGCGATGCTCACCCGGTCACGATCCTTGAGTTCCTCGATGTGTCGTTCCTCTTCCAGACGCTCGACTACCACCCCATCGTCCGGACCGGTGCCCGCCATAATATAAATGCACGGCACACAGACCGGTGTCTCAGCCAGCATGGTTTTAGCGGTTTCATAATCCGGTGCTTCCTCGAACACCTTACGGAGCAAATGGGCGGGTGCCATACCACTGGCAGAAAACATCAGACGGCGATTCGCCACCCAGTCCCCGGCGAGCAATAATCCGTGACGGCGCATCGGGGCCAGATTCACCGCCGCGG
>CAYMGS010000063.1:0-9046 GCA_964390025.1 uncultured Rickettsiales bacterium
CATTGATACACAAACTGAACTGGTGCCGTATATCGGAGCCGGTCTGGGCTGGGCTGATGTCGAGCTGAATATCCCGGCGATTGGCCTGAGCGATAATGACGGCGTATTTGGTTATCAGTTTATGGCCGGTCTGGGCTATGAGCCGGAGCTGATCCCGAATACGGCATTTACATTGGGCTACCGCTACTTTGCTACCAGCGATCCCGAGCTGACCACATCTGCCGGAGCGACGCTTGAGCATGAATATGATTACCATGCAGCAGAGCTGGGAGCGCGCTTCAGCTTCTAAGTTGTTTTGCATATGAATAGGGGAAGGGAGGCTGCGGCCTCCCTTTCTTTATCTGCTACGTACAGGTGAATAGGTGACGCAGTGCCAGCTTATGGCGGGCTAAGCCCTGTGACCCTCAGAATAGGGTTGCGTATTCCTCCTAGCTGTGCCATGAAAAAACTCCATTAACCTAAGAAGACGGGCAAAGAGCTAAGTCTATGCAAATTAAAGAAGTAGAGAATAAAGGGCTGCGACGCGCCTATGAGGTGGTGATTCCGGCAGCAGATGTAGAAGCGCAAATTCAGAGCGAACTGAAAGAAGTTGGCAAGCGCGTAAAAATTCCGGGCTTCCGTCCCGGTAAAATTCCCCCGCAGGTATTGCGCCAGCGCTATGGCAATAGTGTAATGGGTGATGTGATACAGCGTACGGTCAATGATGCATCGCGTAACCTGATTGAAGACAAAAAACTGACGCCAGCCATCTCGCCGGACGTGAAAATCACGGATTACAAAGAGGGCGGTGACTTGTCTCTGGCGATTACTGTAGATGTGATGCCCGAGATTCCCGAGGTGAAGATTGAAGATATTACCATTGAGCGTGCCACGTTTGAGATCGACGAAGCCGAGGTGGAGCGTGCAATGGAGGTGCTGGCGCAGCGTCAGCGTAACCTGAAGGAAAAGGCTAAAACAGCAAAGGCTGCGATTGGCGATGTTGTTGAACTCGATTTCAAAGGCTTTATCGGAAAAGAGGCATTTGAAGGCGGTGAGGCAAAGAACTATCATCTGGAGCTTGGCTCTAACCAGTTCATTCCGGGCTTTGAAGAGCAGCTGATCGGCGTGAAAGCTGGTGACTCACTGGATGTGAAGGTGCCATTCCCGATAGACTATCACAAAGAAGACCTGGCGGGGAAAGATGCGCGCTTTGAGGTGAATGTCCATGCGATTAAAACACCAGAGCTTCCGACCATTGACGAGGAGTTCGCCAAAGCGGTTGGCTTTGAGTCACTGGACGGTCTGAAAGATGTGCTGAAGCAGCAGCTTGAAAGCGATTACGGCACTGTTGTGCGTAACCGTATGAAAAAAGAACTTTTTGATGTGCTGGAAGAACGCTGCACGTTTGATGTGCCGGAGAAAATGGTGGAAATGGAATTCGACTCCATCTGGAAGCAGCACGAAGAAGCGGTGCGTTACGGGCAGGCGGAAGCAGGACCGGAAGAGGAGCAGAAAAAAGAGTTTCGTGCTATTGCCGAGCGTCGTGTACGTCTGGGGCTGTTCCTGTCCAATATTGCACAGGAAAATAATTTCCAGATTTCACAGGAGGAGCTGGGACAGGCTGTACAGCAGCAGGCCAGCATGTATCCCGGTCAGGAACGCAAAATCTTTGAATTTTACCGTGACCACCCGGAGCACGTGAATGAGCTGCGCGGGCCAATTCTGGAAGAAAAAGCGGTCGACTGGATTTTTACAAAAATCAAGATTAACGACAAGATTACAACCGTTGAAGCACTGCTGAAAGCTGAGGAAGAAGGTGTTGAAGAAGCGCCGAAGCCCAAGAAAAAGGCAGCTTCTAAGAAAAGCGGTGCGGTGACGAAGAAAAAAGCTGCCAGCAAATCCGACAAAAAATAGCAACAGGAGCCTACCATGCCGAATCAGGAAGAAATGATGGATACCTATATGGATCTCGTGCCTATGGTGGTGGAGCAGACCAGCCGGGGTGAGCGGGCGTATGATATTTTCTCCCGTATGCTCAAAGAGCGGATCATTTTTGTGAATGGCCCGGTGCATGATGGTATGGCTTCGCTGATTATCGCGCAGCTATTGTTTCTGGAGTCGGAGAATCCGGACAAAGATATTTCCATGTATATCAACTCGCCCGGTGGTGTGGTGACCTCAGGACTCGGGATTTATGATACGATGCAGTATATCAAACCCAAAGTCTCGACACTGTGTATCGGACAGGCGGCTTCCATGGGCTCTTTACTGCTCTGTGCCGGTGAGCCGGGGCACCGTTATGCCACGCCAAACGCGCGGATCATGATCCACCAGCCTTCCGGCGGGTTTCAGGGGCAGGCAGCAGATATTGAAATCCACGCTCAGGAAATCCTGAAACTGCGTAGCCGTCTGAACGGTATGTATGTGAAGCATACCAGCCAGAAGCTGGCGACCATTGAGAAAGCCATGGACCGTGATAACTTCATGTCAGCAGAAGAAGCGCAGAAGTTTGGACTGATCGACAAGATCGTCGATGCGCGTGGCGGTGATGAGAAAGATACAAAAACCACGAAATCCACGCCAGCGATGAAAAAGTAAGCCCTGAGATCAGGTTTGCTTAGTTTCTTCCTTGGTAACGGTATGGACTTCTGAGTTGAGCGTCCGGTTGACCGGGTATTTTTCTGAAATTTCCAGCAGCCGCTTGCGCTGTTCTTCGCTCAGGTCACCTGTGAAGCTGAGATGCTTTTCGATGTAATCGATCTTACCCTCTTTGGTTTCACATTCTGCGCAGTCCTCTGCGTGAATTTTGCTGTGTTTCAGGCGCACACGTACTGATTCCAGCGGCCATGATTTACGCTCAGCATACATGCGCACCGTCATAGAAACGCAGGCCCCCAATGCGGAAAGTAACAGGCCGTATGGCGCAGGCCCTGTATTGCTGCCACCAAAATCCAGAGGTTCGTCGGCGCGGAGAATATGCCCGTCTGCGCTGATATGACGGGCGAACGGGTTGGTGCCGGTCTCCTCGACGACGACTTCGCCTTCCTGCGCTTTTATGTTTGATGCCTCTTCACGTTCCTTTATGTATCTGGAGGCCCATGCTGCAATCACTGTGGCTGCGTATTGTGCATCCTCCTTACGGCTCAGCAGATGGTCTGCCTGATCGAGTGAGATAAAGCTCTTAGGGTGCTTAGCGGCTTCATACAGTGCCTGAGCGTTTTCAATGCCGACGATATCATCCAGCGGCGAATGCAGGATCAGCAGGGCTTTTTTCAGGTTGGCGACCTTTTCCTTTAAATCATATTGGCGGACATCCTCAATGAATGCTTTGCCAATCGCTACCTTATGCCCGGCCAGTTCCACGCATGCTTCACCGTCTTTCGTGATTTTCTCGATCTCATGTTCAAACAGATGCGTGACATGGTCCGGTTCAGCAGGCGCGCCAATAGTGGCAACGGCCTGTATGCTGTCTATCTCACCGGCGGCACCCAATACGGCGGCTCCGCCAAGGCTGTGACCAATAAGCAGGGCAGGCGGCTGGTAGCTGTCAGCAAGAAAATCAGCCGCCGCCTGAATATCCTCGATGTCTGAGGAAAAGGTAGTGTCAGCAAAATCCCCCTCACTGCGTCCCAGCCCGGAAAAATCAAAGCGCAGCGTGGCAATGCCCTGCAATGCAAGTGCGCGTGAGACTTTTACAGCTGCGGCAATCTCCTTGGTGCAGGTGAAGCAATGCGCATAGAGGGCGTAGGCGCGCACCGGCCCGGCCGGTTTTTCCAGCACGCCATGCAGTTGCAGATCGCGTGCGCCATTAAATTCCAGTTTTTCATTTTGAGATGTCATCTTCTGCCTGCGTGTTTATGTGGTATCGGTTATTGTCTTCGTTGTATGGTCTGATAGGTTTCAGCTTACGTATATTTTAGTCAGAAAAAAGGAGATTGTGATGTCCCTGAAAGGAAAAACCGCCATTATCACCGGTTCTACCAGTGGTATCGGGCTTGGCATAGCGCAAGGATTTGCTGAGGCGGGCATTAATGTGCTGATGAACGGCTTCGGTGATGCAGATGAGATTGAGAAAGAGCGCATGGCGCTGGAAGCTCATGGCGTGCAGGCGCGTTACAGCGGTGCGGATATGACCAGACCGGATGAGATTGTGGCAATGGTCGAAGAAGCGGCCAGAGATTTTGGCAGTGTGGACATTGTCATCAATAATGCCGGGATTCAGCATGTTTCTCCTGTGGAGGATTTTCCGCCGGAGAAATGGGATGCGATCATGGCGATCAATCTATCCTCCGCTTTTCATACGGTGCGCACGGCGATCCCATACATGAAAAAGCAGGGCTGGGGGCGCGTGATTAATGTGGCGTCTGCACACGGGCTGGTAGCGTCTCCGTATAAGACGGCCTATGTGGCCGCCAAGCATGGCATTATGGGCTTTACCAAGACTGTGGCGCTGGAGGTGGCGCAGGATAACATCACCAGCAATGCCATTTGCCCCGGTTATGTGCGTACCCCGCTGGTAGAAAAACAGATTCCGGATACGGCGAAATCCCGTGGTATCACAGAAGAGGAAGTAATCAACGATGTACTGCTGGCCGCGCAGTGGACGAAGAAGTTCGTGACCGTAGAGCAGCTGGCAGGTACAGCGCTGTTTCTCTGCTCCGATGCGGCAGAAAATATCACCGGTACCCATATTGCCGTGGATGGCGGCTGGACGGCGGCATAGCTATAGCAAAGTATATGTTTTGATAAAGTGGCGGACCCGAGACGATTCGAACGTCCGACCTCTGCCTTCGGAGGGCAGCGCTCTATCCAGCTGAGCTACGGGTCCGCACGGGAAGAGGGGTTTGCTTAAACGAATATAAAGGTGAGGGCAAGGCCGAAATGGAAAATGCTCTGGCGGACTGTACTCTCTGAACAAAAAAACTCAGAAAGAATTATCATGGAATTGTAATATATTATCCGGCATGCCCTGTGATAGGATGGGTTCGCAGTCAAGATGGAGATAATGAATGGCGAGCCCCCTTGTATACGCAGCTCTTGGGTTTCTGACGGGCCCGGTAGGTGGTGCCGTGGCAGGTGTTTTATATGCCAATAAAAGCAATGAACTTGCTGCACTTGAAGGGCGTGCCTCCGAAAAATCCCCTTTATTGTACGCGGTAGTCGGTGTGGTGTTGAATAGTTTTGCCGGCGCATATTTTGGTTATAAGCTTGCGGATACAGAGAATGCACTGAACGCTAAAGTTAATCCATCTTCTGCTTCTTCGCCTGAGAGAGCTGCCCCTGCCAGTTCACCTGCAGCATCAGAACGTACCCCGGTGTTACAGCAGGAAGCAGCTCCCGATACCTGGCAGCAGCGTATTGCGGAGTCACAGGATATGGCTGAAGAAAGGGCGCGATAAAACGTGACTCAGGTACTACTTGCCGTATGTGTAGAATTCTCGTGTTGTTCCGAAGTCAAATGTCGGAAAATTTCCTCCAGCTCGGTTTCTTCCGTCGATAAATCCCGTATCTGAATCTGCTCTCCGCGAATCTGCGCAATGAGCGCTTCCACATTGGCCTCACTGGGCTGGTAGCGGATATAAAGCGAGCCATCTTCCTGTAATTCCCAGCCATATTCTGCCAGTGCAGGGGGCAGGGTGGCCAGTGGTTCGCACGGATAGATAATAAGGCGTTTGCTGTCGAAGCCTTCCATCAGCTTTGCCTTACTGTCACAGGCGATCACGCGACCATGGTTGATGATGGCGATGGTGTCACACAGCTCTTCGGCTTCCTCGAGGTAGTGGGTGGTCAGCAGGATGGTGGTGCCCTGCGCATTGAGTTTGCGCACATATTCCCACAGATGGCTGCGCAACTCCACATCCACCCCGGCAGTTGGTTCATCAAGGATGAGCACGGGCGGGTTATGTACCAGCGCTTTGCCGATGAGCAGGCGGCGGCGCATGCCACCGGAGAGCAGGCGGGATTTCATATCCGCCTGTTCGTTCAGTCCCATTGCATCAATAATCTCGTCTGTGCGGCGCTGTGCTTTACGAATACCATAATATCCGGCGTGAATATCCAGCGCTTCCCGTACGGTAAAGAACGTATCCAGCACCAGCTCTTGCGGCACCACGCCCAGAGACATACGAGCGCCACGCATCTGTTTCTCAATGTCATATCCACAGATGGCCGCCTGACCGGAAGTTTTGACGACCAGCCCGGAGAGTATATTAATCAGGGTGGACTTGCCCGCACCATTGGGGCCGAGCAGCCCGAAGAACGAGCCGCGCGGTATCTCCAGATCAATGCCTTTAAGGGCTTCTTTGGGCTCAGCACCACGGTCTCTCCGGTATTGCTTACGGAGATTTTGTATGCTGACGGCAGGAGTTTCTGATGGCATGTAACGAAATCCGGGTTATAACGAACTACAGGCTACTGACCGCATTGATAGGAGGTATGTTATGCGTTTTCAACGATTGATTCTCAGTGCAGCATGTGTGCTGTCGCTTATGATTGCACCGGCGTTTGCTGAGGTGGTGCCGGGCAATGCCGCACCGGACTTCACGGCAACCGATACGAATGGCAAAGAGGTAACGCTTTCCGGACTAAAAGGAAAGCCGGTGGTGCTGGAATGGACGAACCATGAATGCCCGTTCGTCGTCAAGCATTACAAGAGTGACAATATGCAGTCGATACAGAAATATGCAGCGGAAAAAGACGCGGTATGGATCAGCATCATTTCTTCAGGCGAAGGCAAGCAGGGCTACCTGACGGACGAGGAAGCCAATGCTGTGGCACAGGAAAAAGGCGCAACGCCTGCTCACATTATCCGCGATTCTTCCGGTGAGATCGGGCGGCTTTATGATGCCAAAACTACACCGCATATGTTCGTAATCGATGCGGAAGGCAACGTGGCGTATGCCGGGGCGATTGATGACAAGCCTACGGCAGACAGCGCTGACGTGGAAGGGGCTACCAACTATGTGGTTGCCGCTCTGGATGCGCTGGCGGAAGGTAATGCGCCGGAAGTGACGCAGGTCAAGCCGTATGGCTGCTCGGTGAAATACGCCAACTAAGGCTGCTTCGTTTCTGAATGCTCAATTAGAGGCGGGGACGGAGTCTCCGCCTCTTTTTCTATGTCTGTTTTCTCGTTAGGCTTTCCACCAAAGAACCGTGAAATCCGGTTGGCCAGCGCCTTGATGCCACGCCAGAGTTTCGGCAGCATCCAGATCATCAGGATGATAAAGCAGGCAAGAAATATGAGGAATGCCAGCGGATAGTTGAGCGCCACCCACAGACCGCCAATCACCGTCAGGTCTTCCATGATGGAAGCCGACCAGTTGCTGACCGGCTCCGGAGACGTGTTAATGAGAACGCGGGAGCCGGACTTGGTGGCATGCGAAGCAGTGGCCAGTCCGCCCGCCACCAGCATGGCGGCAAATGTCATGGCGGGGTCGAGTTCGTTAGTGGCACCGTAGGCCAGCATCACACCTGCGGGTATGCGGATAAATGTATGCAGCGCGTCCCATGCGGTATCAACGCCGGGGGCTTTATCGGCAGCGAATTCTACCATATACATCAATCCGGCCGCGCCGATCACCAGCGGATGCGTGAGGATCATCAGGCCGGGTGGCAGGGCCACTGCGCCGCTGGCTCCCATAATGCCGAGTGTGAGTATGGCAGCATATAAATTGATGCCGCTGGCCCATCCTGCGCCAAGGGTAAGTGCAATCAGTGATAATGTATCCATGTTGCTCCTGTGACATAAATTATAAAAACTATTCAACGTACTGAGTCTAATTAACCTTGTATTAAACTAGACGCTATATTATCCGCTGGTAAGTATAGGGCATTTTGTCCGTGGAGTATACGACAAGTCCCATTTCCCGGGGCATAGGCACAGGTAGGAGTCTGGATTATGATTCGCAAGAAGATTTTGATGCTGTTTGTACTGGCGTTTGGCGCTGCTCTCGTCATGACCATTCTCTCAAACTGGTCGCTACATACAGTCAATGAGGCTGCAGAACAGAAGCTTGAATCAGCCACAGTCATGCGTAATCATCTTGAAATCAACATGCTCCATGATGCCATTCGTGCCGATGTATTGTCTGCCTTGCGCGAAGCCGCACGTTATAATGCAGACGGCGTCAGAAGAGCAGACAAAAAGCTGGATCACCACGTCACTGCTATCGAGACGTTGCTGGAAGAAAATCAACGTGCCGATATCAGCCTCGATATCCGCCAGAAAATTGAAGAGATTAAACCAAACCTGTCTGAGTATAAGGCCCAGGCACGTAAGGTTGTTTCAGTCGCCAAAGAGGATCCGTTTAAAGGAGATAAACAATTCAATATCTTTACGCGCAGTTATAATGCGCTGAGTGGCAAGCTTTCTGAAGTGACAGAGCTGCTTAAATCGGATATTCGCACTGCCAATTCCAGTGTCAATAATATTGCGGAGACGGTATCGGCGGTTATGCTCATCGCCTCACTTTTATTGCTTATTGCGCTTCTTGCGCAGGTGCTCGGCCTGTTCCGCTGGTTGTTGCAGCCGCTCGAAGAAATTTCCGGGCACATGATTCAGCTGAGCAAAGGGAATCATGATGTGGAGATTACCGGGGCTGAGCGTAAAGATGAAGTGGGCTCCATGGCGCGCGCACTTTTGGTCTTTAAGGAAAATGCTGCCCATGCACGCCAGCTTGAGCAGGAAAAAATTGCTATGGAAGCACAGGCAAAAGAAGACAAAGAGCGTGCGATGCATGAGCTGGCACAACGTTTTGAACAGCGTGTGCAGGGCATTATCAATTCCGTAGCATCTGCCTCCACCCAGTTGCTGCAAACGGCTCAGGGAATGAGCGGGGCCATGGAAGCCGCCAGCAGTAAAGCAGCATCGGTAGCCAGTTCCGCTGAAAAAACAACAGGCAATGTGCAGACGGTTGCCTCTGCAGCAGAAGAGATGACAGCTTCCGTGAAGGAGATTTCCTCTCAGGTCAATAAATCCACGCAGGTGGTGGCGGAGACGGTCAGTAAGGCGGAAGATGCCGACGAAAGTGCTAAAAAACTGGAAGGTGCAGCGCAGCAGATTGGCCAT
>CAYMGS010000063.1:9056-11428 GCA_964390025.1 uncultured Rickettsiales bacterium
GATTCAGGATATTGCCGAACAGATCAACCTGCTGGCGCTGAATGCTACCATTGAGTCCGCTCGCGCAGGGGACGCCGGTAAAGGCTTCGCGGTTGTTGCTTCCGAGGTGAAAAACCTGGCGACCCAGACCACCAAGGCGACAGAAGAAATTGCAAACCAGATTGAGGGAATTCAAACGATTTCCAAGGGGGTGGTAGAGGCGCTGAATGCCATTAAAGGCTCCATCGACCATGTGAGTGAGTATTCCGGTGCTATCGCCTCTGCAGTAGAAGAGCAATCTGCAGTGACCGATGAGATTGCCGCCAATATGCAGACTGCCGCTTCCGGCACCAATGATATTCGTATGAATATCGGCGAGGTGACGTCGAGCGCTGCTACGGCCCGCGAGTCTGCAGAAAGCGTACTGGAAGCATCCCAGACCCTGTCGCGTGAGGCAGAAACGCTGAGCCGTGAAGTGGCGGAATTCCTTTCGGAGATTCGCTCGTAGCGAGTAGTGGCAGCTAAAAGTATTCACACAATATACATAAAGTTGTAATCATTATGAAATAAATACCTGATAAACTGGCTCAAATAAAAATAAGAGTCAGTGATGAACCCTGAAAATAAAATTCACACATTATACACTTCAATAGAGCTTGCCGGCTCCTTTTTTGTATTAGCAGGCATTGCGGTGATGCAATTTTTACCCGATTATCCCCTTGACCTAAGTAAGCGGTTTTGGTAATATCATCTTGTAAGGAGATGATAACGATGAAAACCCAAACCATACAGCAATTTTTCAAGCAGTTCCCCACGGATGAGGCGTGCCTGAATCATATCATGACAGTGCGCTACGGCAAGGAAAGCACCTGCCCAAAATGCGAACGCGCCACTAAGTGGTCACGGGTACGCTCACAGCGGGCCTTTGCTTGCCAGTGGTGCGGGCATCATGTCTATCCTTGCGTTGGCACACCGTTTGAGGCTTCCCGTACCTCCCTGCAACTATGGTTCTATGCCATTTACCTGTTTACCAAGACGCGCTCCGGTGTGTCTGCCAAGGAATTACAACGCCAGCTTGGGGTAACATACAAATGTGCATGGCGTATGGGTCACGAAATTCGTAAGCACATGGCACAGGTTGATGGTGATGCTCCGCTGGACGGTGTAGTTGAAATTGATGAAACCTTTGTAGGTGGCTACCGCAAGGGCGGTCAGGGAGGTAAAGGCAAAACTGTACTGTTTGGTATGCTAGACCGTGACGGTAGCGTCATGACTAAGGTAGTGCCAGATCCGTTATAGAACGCCCCTAACCAGCGGCAAGCCCAACGGCAACTATAGGCATGGCTCCCACACCAAGGCGCGGCAGGCGAAAATGGAGGCGTTTAGGGCGCTACTGCGGGAGGCAAGGGAGACGGTGGAATAAAATGAAATTAACGGCAGGAAGTATTGCCAAAATTGTCAGTGTAGCAATTAACTCTTTTGCCCCCAATGGTTCCAGTAGTGTTACCGAACCCATCTGAATGCATATTGACACGGTCATTACCGATTGTGCCTGTGGTGTTGCCAAATTTATCAGAGTAAGTATTCACTCTGCTGTTGCCAAGGCTACCGGTAGTGTTGCCAGATTTGTCTGAGTAAGTGTTATATCGACTGCCTCCCACTGTTCCAGTGGTGTTACCAAACTTGTCGGAGTAGGTTTTAACGCCGCCGCCAAAAAAATTTCCAAAATTATCGCAGTGCATACTTTGGGCATATGCAACACCTGACAAAAGAAATGCTATAGTTACGGCAACGATTGGCAGCTTAAACATTAGAAACCCTAATTTGAGAGTAAGTATAATTTAGAGACATCAGCCCCAGATAACCAACTACGGCTATCATGAGGGGACGATAGGCGTTTATGCGAGCAAAGACAAGTGCAAAACCATCCGCTAACATCCGTTATAGAACGCCCCTAACCAGCATTTCATTTGTGGGTTTATTTGTGGGTTTCTGATTTTATCAGGCAAAAATATCAATGATTATCAGTCTGATATTGCTATATAATGGCGGGGTGTAATGGACGGTTTGCGAACCAATCCTGAAATGAGAATGCTTATTTTACAGCTGCCTATCAGATTCATGACTGATCTGGTACGAGTTCGATAGCGAAACAAGGATTCGAACCAACATGACAATGAACGTATCCATCGAGAGCGATCTGAAGCGCTTGCGCCGGGGCTTGCGTGATCTGGAGAAGCAGGCCGTGCCCAAAGCAACGGTGCGGACGCTAAACCGGGTGGCAAATAGTACGAAGACTGCAAGCGCCCGGCATATTGCCCCGCAGATCGGTAGCAGGCAGGCGGCAGTAAAACGACGTATCGAAACCCGTAAATCGACCTTCAAGCGTTTGT
>CAYMGS010000064.1:0-11332 GCA_964390025.1 uncultured Rickettsiales bacterium
TGCGGGCGTCAATGGATTCTCTGTGACGCGGGCCATATGAACTTTTCATGACATTCGCCCCACCGCTATTGCAGCGGAATCTCCCCATCCATATAGTTCCGGCTCCTTCGAGTTTTCGTATGTTTTCGTAAACCTGTAAAGGAGTATGGAAGTTGCAATACGCGCTTTCTATGGGCTTA
Organism: uncultured Rickettsiales bacterium; assembly: GCA_964390025.1. Classification (GTDB taxonomy): domain Bacteria; phylum Pseudomonadota; class Alphaproteobacteria; order Rickettsiales; family UBA998; genus CAYMGS01. The sequence continues at coordinate 180 of CAYMGS010000064.1, forward strand.
ATGCGACACAAAAACCGTGTAGCCTTCATCGCAATGGGAGGACTGATCGGTGCCCTGATCGCTTATCTGCTCTTCGGAGTGGCGAAGCTTAGCGGGGATGCCATCTCACAAAGCATGAGCGCTGTCTTTATGGTGGGGCTTTTTGCTACTATCTGGGCTGGTATTGCAGAGACATACCGCCAGAGAACCTTGGCACTGTCCATAGCGGCCCTCGCAGGCTGCTATATTGCCGGGGTTGTCTTTACGGTCACCTGATCGCAACAGCACCCCTCCTCCCCAGACTTGAGCGCGCCTACAGGCCGCTCTTTTTTTGCCTGATTTCATGATATTAAAGCCTCGTTTTTCTTACCGGTTGTCAAGGCGGGGGGCACGCCTGTATAGTGCCGCCAACAGCAACCATATATGGGCGAGACATGAGAGACGGGTATGTAGCAGTGGTGGGAGGCACCGGGTTTCTGGGGCGATATGTCGTCCGGGAACTCGCTAAACGGGGATATGTTGTGCGCGTCCTCTCCCGCAATCCGCTGGCAGGTTCGGAACTGAAAACCTTTGGCGATGTCGGGCAGGTCGTGCTGGACTATGCCGACCTCAGCAAACCGGAAACGCTGGAAGGCACGCTGGACAATGCTTACGGGGTGGTAAATCTGGTCGGCGTGTTGTTTGAAAAAGGTCAGCAGAATTTTACCAACCTGCACTCACAGGGCGCAGAACGTCTGGCAAAGCTCGCTAAATCCGCCGGAGTACAACGCTATGTGCATGTCTCTGCGCTGGGTGTGGAAACTGCTGCAAACTCCAAATACGCCCGCACCAAACTGCTCGGCGAGCGCGCAACCTGCTCCGCCATGCCACACACCACGGTGCTGCGGCCAAGCGTATTGTTTGGGCCGGAGGATAATTTTTTCAATCAGTTTGCGCGTATGGCCTGCTTCTCACCGGCATTACCATTGATTGGTGGTGGTGAGACAAAATTTCAGCCGGTCTACGCTGCCGATGTGGCCAAAGCAGCCGCCATGGCAATAGACGCCCCTTCCATGGAAGGCAAGACCTATGAGCTGGGCGGCCCGGAAGTGCTGCGTTTTAAGGATATTATCCGTTATATCTGTGAAGTAATCCATCGTGACCCGGCGCTTGTCTCCATACCCTTCCCGATGGCCCGCGTGATGGGTGCGGTTTCAGAGCTGCTGCCTGTGCCGCCACTAACCCGCGATCAGGTGCAGCTCCTCACCTATGATAATATCGTCAGTGGCCAGGCACTCACTTTTGAACATCTGGGTATTGCACCGACATCGGTAGAAGCCGTGGTGCCGGATTACCTCACCCGCTTTATCCGTCCGAAATTCCGGGAGGCAGCCTCCTGACGATGCGCGCACTCTACCATACCCCCCTTTCGCCCTACTGCCGTAAAATCCGGCTGCAATTACGGGAAAAGAAGCTCGATTTTGAATTACAGGACGAGCCGGTCTGGGAACGCCGCGAGGACTTTTTTAAGCTAAACCCCGCCGGTGAAGTGCCGGTACTGGTCGATGAAAACGGCCTGATTGTCTCTGGTAGTTATGCTATTTGTGAGTATCTGGAAGAAGGCTATGAGAGCGACACACCCTCGCTGCTTGGTTCCACGGTTGGGGAACGCGCTGAAATACGGCGTCTGATTAGCTGGTTTGACCTGAAATTCTATCAGGAAGTCTCTCAGGGCATCCTGTTTGAGCGCGTATTCCGCCGTATGATGGGCTGGGGTGCGCCGGACTCGGAAGCCATACGCGAAGGCAAGCAGAATATTCTCTACCATCTCGACTATATCGCCCAGATGACCATGAATCACAACTGGCTGGCCGGAGATGAGCTAAGCATGGCGGATCTGTCCGCCGCAGCGCACCTCTCGGTGCTCGATTATCTTGGGGATGTGCCGTGGGAGCATTCACCCCGTGCCAAGGAATGGTATGCCATCATCAAGTCCCGCCCGTCGTTCCGCCCGCTGCTGGCTGACCGTATGCGCGGCTTCCGCCCCCCCTCCCATTACGACGACCCGGATTTTTAAGCCGCTTCCTACTGGATTTTTTATGCCAGTCTGCTATACTAATGGCACGTAAAATCCGGAGGCACACATCATGTCCACACTTGAAAAATCAACGACGTCTTTCTCTCCTGCTCACACGCTTGAGAAAACTTACCAGTTTTTATATGGAACCCGTGAGAATCGCCGGCTGACCGATATGGTTCTGGCGCTGACCATTATCAGCATGAGTGCGCTGACATGGCTGCAATCGCTGGCACATGGAACCTGTGGTGTAGGCACGCTCTAAGATGGCTGAAATTGTTATTTATACGACCCCCGTGTGCCCTTACTGCGTACGCGCAAAGTCCCTGCTTAAATCCAAAGGCGCCGGAGACTATCAGGAGATTGACGTATCTGCCGACGATGCATTGCGTGAGACCATGGTTGAACGCGCGGGCGGCAGACGCACTGTCCCCCAGATATTTATCGGGGACATGCATGTAGGCGGTTATGACGATCTGGCAGCTCTGGATAAAGAAGGTCGGCTGGATTCCCTGCTCGCTGCCTGAGCATTATCACTCTGTTCTAGTATCGCATGACATAACGCAGCAGTATCGCGCTGACCATTATGCTGAGTGGCAGCACGGCCAATGTATAGGATATGAGTAGTATCACGCCGTCGCTGCCCGGAACCATTGCGGCAGCTCCAAAAATCACCACGGGTACCGCTAACGGAAACACTAGCAGCAATGTGATAAGCTGTCGCGAGGCAAAACGCAGGGAGAGTGCACCGGCAACACTACCGAGCGCGGTCAGGGAGAGCGTCCCCAAACCAAGCGCCAGCAAGGGTGCTGTCTCAAATGGTTCACTACTCCCCAACATCATAAATATAAGGGGTGAAAGTATCACCAGCGGCAGGCCCGACGTGATCCAGTGACTCAGACACTTGATGACCACCGCCCCTTCCAGCGGTACCGGTAGCATGCCCCACTGCTCCAGCGTCCCGTCTTCCATATCCTTCTCATAGATACGGTACTGGGTCAGCCCCAGTGCCATTAATGCCGCCACCCACAACACACCATGCATTGCCAGTGTATGCAGCTCTCCATGGGGCTGGCTCATGACATAAAAACTCACAACCAGAATGTAGACTGATGGCACCGCCAGCACATCGCCGGGCGAGCTGAACTGCAATGTCATCTCGCGTTTAAACAGGCTCAGATACACTGGCGCCCTCCCTGCATATGAAGTCTTCCAGCCGGATGACGGAAGCATGCTGCAACCGCCCCAATCCCCCCGGTGGCAGATGATGGGCTGCCATGATAACCGCTCCACTCTTACTCACTCGCCCCTCGATCAAACCACCGAGCAAATGCACGGCCTCTTCATCCAGATGCGTATATGGCTCATCGAGCAACCATAGCGCCGCCGGATTGGTGATAAGCCGTGCCAGCGCCACACGCTTTCGCCACCCGGCTGACAGTTGATAGCAAGGCGCATCAAGATATATATCCAGCCCAAAATACTGTATGGCAGCAGGAATCAGCATCGGCTCGCCATACAGGTTGGCCCAGAATGTCAGGTTATCCTGTACGGTGGCCTGCAATTTAACCGCATCCCGGTGGCCCAGATAGAGCGCATGGCCCTCATAATCCCGTCCGCAGGCGATGGGGGTGCCCATAAGGCTGATGTTACCTGTGCCCTCGCCTATGCCTGCAATATATTTCAGCAAGGTGGTCTTGCCACTACCGTTACGACCCGTGAGAATCATGACCCCGCCTTCCAGCAGTGAAAAGCCCAGCCCGCTGTATAGTTCCCTGCTACCACGCCGTACCGCTACGGATTCACAGCTCAGCAGGCATTCCGGTGTAGGATCTGTTGCAGATTTTACCAAGTCTTAACCCAATCCCTGTACAGTATGAACCTTTGCAAAAACATCTTGATTCGTTAGCCTATCCCAGACACCCTATCAACAACTACCTTTTTGACCACATCCGTGGAGGAGACATATGAGCCGCGATAGTTACAGAAGTAAAACCAGCCTAAATTCCGGTGGACAGTCCTATTATTACTTTTCCCTGCCGAAAGCAGCGGAGAGTCTGGGCATCGATCTGAAGCGTCTGCCCTATTCCATGAAAATTCTTCTGGAAAACCTGTTGCGTCATGAAGACGGAAAGACGGTTAATAAAGAAGCCATTGAAGGCTTCAAGACATGGATGGCCAATAAAGGGCGTAATCCGGTGGAAATCGCCTATCGCCCTGCACGCGTACTGATGCAGGATTTCACCGGCGTGCCCGCCGTCGTAGATCTTGCGGCGATGCGTGATGCGGCGGAAACCAGCGCTGGTAAAGCACAGGCCATCAATCCGCTGTGCCCGGTTGATCTGGTAATTGACCACTCCGTGATGGTCGATAAATTCGGCACCGCCGATGCATTTGAAGAAAATGTGCGCATCGAATTTGAGCGCAACATGGAACGCTATGCCTTCCTGCGCTGGGGACAAAAAGCCTTCAATAACTTCCGCGTGGTGCCACCCGGCACCGGCATCTGTCACCAGGTGAATCTGGAATATCTGGCGCAGGTTGTATGGACAAAGAGCGACGACTGGGACACGATTGCCTACCCGGATACGCTGGTGGGCACTGACAGCCATACGACGATGGTCAACGGCCTTGGTGTATTGGGCTGGGGCGTAGGCGGTATTGAAGCGGAAGCGGCTATGCTGGGACAACCGATTTCCATGCTGATCCCGGAAGTCGTGGGTTTCAAGCTGACCGGCAAACTGGCGGAAGGGATTACGGCGACCGACCTCGTGCTGACCGTTACCAACATGCTGCGCGAGAAAGGCGTGGTAGGTAAATTTGTGGAATTCTTCGGCCCCGGATTGGCCGACCTACCGCTGGCTGACCGCGCAACCATTGCCAATATGGCCCCGGAATATGGCGCAACATGCGGCATCTTCCCGGTTGACGAGGAAACCATCCGCTACCTCACTCTGACGGCAAGGGATGAATCCCGCATCAAGCTGGTGGAAGAATATACCAAGGCACAGGGCATGTGGCGCGAGGATGATGGCGCGGATACCATTTATACTGATGTACTGGAGCTGGATATGAGCAGCGTCCAGCCTGCCCTGGCTGGCCCCAAACGTCCGCAAGACAAGATCGTACTTGCGCAGGCAGCGGCCTCGTTTAAAGAGGCACAACCCACCCTGAATAACGGGCCGATTGAAGCCGAAGCCCGCCTGCCTGTTGCCGGTGAGGATTTTGCAGTCGGCCATGGTGATGTGGTGATTGCCGCGATTACCAGCTGCACCAATACTTCCAACCCCAGCGTGATGATTGCCGCAGGGCTTGTCGCTAAGAAAGCCCGGGAGAAAGGCCTGCAAAGCCAGCCATGGGTCAAGACATCGCTGGCTCCCGGCTCCAAGGTGGTGACGGAATATCTGGAGAAATCCGGGTTACAGGATGATCTGGATGCGCTCGGCTTTAACCTTGTTGGTTACGGCTGCACCACCTGTATTGGTAACTCCGGCCCACTACCGGAAGCCATTGAGACCATGGTAAAAGATAAAAAGCTGGTGGTCTGCTCCGTGCTATCGGGCAACCGTAACTTTGAGAGCCGCGTACACCCGCTGGTGAAGGCCAACTATCTGGCGTCTCCGCCGCTGGTGGTGGCTTACGCACTGGCTGGCAGCATGTATAAGGATATCACGACGGAACCGCTCGGCACCGGTGCAGACGGTCAGCCCGTTTACCTGAAAGATATCTGGCCGAGCAATCAGGAAATTCATGCGGTGATTGAGCAATGCGTGACGCGTGAGATGTTTAAACAGAAATATGCAGATGTCTTTACCGGTGATGAATTATGGCAAAGCATCAATACGGCAGAAGGTAAAACCTACAGCTGGAACAACCGCAGCACGTATGTGCAGAATCCGCCTTTCTTTGAGACAGAAGATAAAGAAGAGCGCGGTAATGACATTAAAGGCGCGCACATTCTGGCACTGCTCGGCGACTCCATCACCACGGACCATATTTCTCCGGCAGGCAGTATTGCGCTGGATAGCCCGGCTGCCCAGTATCTTCAGGCGAATGGCGTGGCAACGAAAGACTTTAACTCATACGGCGCCCGTCGTGGCAACCATGAAGTCATGATGCGCGGCACCTTTGCCAATATTCGCATTAAGAACGAAATGCTGCCCGGTACCGAAGGCGGCAAAACCATTTTCGTACCGACCAATGAAACCATGTCCATCTATGATGCGGCCATGCGTTATGTGAAGGCAGGAACCCCACTGGTCGTCTTTGCCGGAAAGGAATACGGCACCGGTTCCTCCCGTGACTGGGCCGCAAAAGGCACACGCCTACTAGGTGTAGAGGCTGTGGTTGCCGAGAGCTTTGAACGCATCCATCGCTCAAACCTGATCGGCATGGGCGTACTGCCTCTCCAGTTCACAGACGGTGTGACGTGGAAGTCACTAAATCTGGTAGGTACGGAGAAAATTAGCCTGCTTGGTTTATCCGCCGGTATCCAGCCGGGGATGAGCGTCACACTGCGCATCGACACGATGGATAAAAAAGTGCATGAAACTCAGCTGCTTTGCCGCATTGATACGCTGGACGAATTATCGTATTACAAGCATGGTGGTATCCTGCAATATGTGATGCATAATTTGACAAAAGCCGCGTAAATACGGTATCCCTTTATATAAAGGGGATTTTTTATGGTCGATATAGAACAAACGGACGACAAATACGATCCGGATTCCATTTCACGCATTATCATGCTGGTGTACGGTAAAATGGAGCATGGCGGGCCTTTCTGGTGCTACGTTGCCGTGAAGCCCAGCCAGTACGATGCCTTCAAGCAGGCGGAATCAAGTGGCACGCTGGACCTCTATAACTTTGATGAGTATGGAGAAATCATCGTTTCTGCCGAGGGCGAAACCCCACCGGAAGAGGTCACGGTCAAAGTAGCAGAAATGTATAATACCGACCCCAGCAAGTTCTTCCAGCCGGTTGACCCCAAGCAGGTCATCTCCGAGAAAATCGACGAAATGAAGCGTAAAGACGCGGAAGAAGGCTAAAAACAGGCCTTTCTGTCATCATTTTTTCGCCGCCCTGTCATAAAAATGTCATACAGGCTTGCTATAGTTAAAGCATAGACAAAAGCAAACATAGCGAGACAGAGACAGATCATGGCTGAAAAAGGTGGCATTAACTGGGGAAAAATGTTGTTAGGCGCAGTAGCATTAACAGGCGCTGCTCTTGTTGCCCCCTCTTTAATGAATGGCGTTGCGGATCTGACTATCGGTGAAGGCGTTGCAACGGCAGCAGCAGATGCACCTTTTATGGATCAGGTAGGTGAAGGCGCTCGCAGTCTTGCCGGATCGCTCAGCGCTACATACGCTGGCGTTGCCGCTGATCTTGGCGTAAATGGCGCTAATTTCTCTAATCTGGGCGGCGTGTATGATGCTGTGACCACAGCAGGGCAGAACGCGATTAACTGGGTCGGCAATGACCCGACTACGGCTGCTTTGGCAGGTGGTGCAGGAGTTGCTACCGGTGCTGTGCTCGGTCAGTGGACAGGGAAAGTAGCTGACAAAGGCGCATCGCGGCCACAGGGCAGCTACGCAGATTATGTCCGTGCCCGTCAGCAACGCGCTGCAATGATGGCCGCGCAGACGCGCAACGCCTAACCACTATCATTATCTTATCCAATCATTTTTCTATCTTTCATAGCCGGAAGCAATTATACTCCGGTGCATGAACCTGCGCGATCTGGAATATTTTGTAGCACTGGCCAAATACCGGCATTTTGGCCGGGCTGCGGATGCCTGCCATGTCAGCCAGCCCTCGCTTTCCGCGCAGATCAAGAAGCTGGAGGAAACACTCGGTGTATTACTGATTGAACGCGGTGGCAAACAAACCATGCTGACCGAAGCCGGAGAAGATGTACTGCGCCATGCACAACAGATACTGGCACAGGCAGAAGAAATCCGTGAAGTGGGGAGACTGGCCAGTGATCCGATGAGCGGGCGCTTCCGGCTTGGCGTGATCCCCACCATCGCGCCTTACCTGCTGCCACGTCTGCTACCGCTTCTTCAAAAGCATTTTCCAACGCTTGAGACGGAGATCTATGAAGGGCAGACGCACCATATCACCGCACAGCTGAAACAGGGAGAGCTGGATGCCATATTACTCGCCCTGCCCCTGATGGATGATAGCCTGAAGGAAGCGGAGCTATTCCGGGAGCGCTTCTTTCTCGCCGCGCCAACTGTCCATAAGCTGGCGAGCAAAGCCCATATCACCCCGCGCGACCTTCAGGGAGAGCATCTGCTGCTACTGGAAGACGGGCATTGCCTGCGCGATCAGGCGCTGGAAGTCTGCGAACTTGCAGGCGCATCTGAATACAGGCATTTCCGGGCCACCAGTCTGGAGACAATTCGGTACATGGTAGCCAGCGGCACAGGTATTACCCTGCTGCCGGAAATGGCGATCGGCACAGAGCGTCACGGCATCGCTATTATTCCGTTCAAGCCCCCTGCTCCGCATCGCTCCATCGGACTGGCATGGCGGCGCACTTCGCCCCGTCAAAAGCTGATGCAGACGATGACGGAGATGCTAAAGAAACAACCTGCGACCACCGGCTCATAAATGGTGCTGATACGCACCCCTTGCGTACAGGGCATAAAATGGTCTACACATGCCCTGATTATACGAGGATTCCATGCCCAAACCATCTGCCACACGCTCCAAACTTTACGTCCGCAATGCCACACATAAGGATATTCCTGCTATTATAGAGCTGTGTAAGCGCGTCTATACGGATATGACGCCCTACTCGGAAGCAATGATCCGCGGCCAGATTACCAACTATCCTGAGGGTCAGTTTGTAGCCGTTTATGAAGAATCTGTGGTGGGCTACTGCGCCACCTTTATCATCAATGGCGAGATAGGGCTTGCACCACACACCTGGGCAGAGATCACCGGAGCCGGTTTTGCCTCCCGGCATGACCCGAACGGCGATTATCTCTACGGCATGGAAGTCTGCATTGACCCGGATTACAGACGCCTGCGTATTGGCCAGCGACTCTATAATGAGCGGAAGAAATTATGTGAGTATCTGCACCTGAAAGGCATTATCTTTGCCGGGCGCATGCCGGGTCTGGCCCGACGTAAAAAGATGAAGCCGGAAGATTACATAGAGCAGGTGCAAAACAGTAAAATCCGCGATCAGGTGGTGAATTTTCAGCTGCGCAACGGATTTGAGATTATCGGTGTGCTACCCGCTTATGAGCCTGAAGATAAGCAGTCACGGGGCTATGCTGCCCATATGGTATGGCGCAACCCCAGACTGATAGCCGAAGAAATGATGCCAGCGCGTAAACAACGTGGGCGGCTACCGGATACGGTGCGCGTTGCTACCGTACAATTCCAGATGCGGCAGGTGGAATCGTTTGAGGAATTTGCCTCGAACGTGGAGTATTTCGTTGATGTCGCCGCCGATTATAAATCAGATTTTGTTGTATTCCCGGAAATGTTCACACTGCAACTGCTGAGCATGGATAAGAAGAAGCATACACCGGCGGAGGCGATTGAATATCTGACGCAATATACCGGGAAATTACGACAGGTGATGAGTGATTTCTCCGTGCGCTATAATATCAATATCATTGGCGGCTCACACCCTACCCGTAAACAGCATGACAAAGTAAAGAATGTATCCTATGCCTTCCTGCGCGATGGCAGCATTCACGAACAGGAAAAAATCCACCCCACCCCTAATGAGCGCTACTGGTGGAATATCAAGGGCGGCGAAAAATGCAATGCCATCATGACCGACTGCGGGCCGATCGGCATTCTGATCTGCTATGACTCTGAATTCCCTGAACTGGCGCGCCATCTGGTCGATCAGGGAGCACAGATGCTGTTTGTGCCATTCTGTACTGATGAGCGGCAAAGCTACTACCGTGTGCGATATTGTGCACAGGCGCGAGCGGTAGAAAACCAGTGTTATGTGATACTCTCCGGTAATGTCGGCAACCTGCCACATGTAGAGAATATGGATATTCAGTATGCGCAGAGCTGTATCCTCACGCCGTGTGATTTCCCGTTTGCGCGTGATGGTATTGCAGCCGACACCACACCAAATACTGAGATGGTGGCCTTTGCCGACCTTAAGCTGGATACACTGACCGCAGCGCGTAACACCGGCACGGTGCAAAACCTGAAAGACCGCCGCTTTGATCTTTATGCCATCGACTGGCGGCAATAAGGCTGATGACCATCGCATAAGCCGTGAGATGTGATAATCAGGTGGCTGCCAGCCCTGGCAATAAATTACGCAGGCCACCAATTATAAACTCAATCGCCATTGAAGCCAGAATCAGTCCCATAACACGGGTGGTAATATTCATACTGGTCTTGCTCATGCGTTTGCCGATTTGCGGCGCAAGATGCAACACCAGCCAGATACTCAGGCCGATCAGCACGCAAATCACCAATAATGCCGCCATATCAGGTAGCGCTTCGGTCTGGTTACTAAACAGAATCATGGTACTTATTGCGCTCGGCCCGGCAAACATAGGCAGCGCCAGAGGCACCACCGCAACAGAGGAACTGTCTATCGCCTCTTCATCTTCCTCCGGCGTATGGCGGGTGCGCCCGGTCTCAGCCTGAAGCATTTTAAACCCCACAAAGAAGATCAGAATCCCGCCTGCGATACGGAAGGCATCAATGCTGATGCTGAACAGGGCAAGAATATGTTCGCCTGCGAGCATGCTGACTACCAGAATAACGGTCACCGCCAGTGAGGTGTTGCGGGCTATTTGCGTGCGCTGGTTAGCGATATTCTTAGTGAAGGCGAGATAAAGCGGCACTGCGCTAATCGGGTTCATGATCGCGAACAGCCCTGTAAACATCTGGATGTAGTCAGCTAATACCATGGCGGAGATATACTCTATTCGTAGGCAAAAAACCATTTCTCATTCGTGAAAAACAGCATCTGAGCAACGAGCAAAGCCCTAGATGGCCTGCTTATATAAAGAAATGGCGGTGGGGTGGGATTCGAACCCACGAGACGCTTGCACGCCTGCCGGTTTCCAAGAGTGATTTCCGCGATTCTTTACAATATCTTACGACACAATAAGACACT
>CAYMGS010000065.1:0-1922 GCA_964390025.1 uncultured Rickettsiales bacterium
GGTAACGACCTGATCTCGCTGGCACCGCTGGTGGCGGAGACGTTCCCCGATGCGCAGTTCTGCTCTCCCGATGCACCGTTTGAATGCGACCTCGCGCCGTATGGCCGCCAGTGGTTCAGCTTCCGCCAGAATTCCACCGATGAGCTGTATGAAGGCGTCGCGCAGGCTGCCCCACACCTGAATAATTTCATTGATGCCAAGCTGAAGGAGTACGGGCTTGGCATGGATAAACTGGCTGTGATCGGTTTCTCGCAAGGCACCATGACCGCACTGCATACGCTGCTGCGTCGCCCGGAACCCTGTGCCGCGATTGTCGGCTTCTCCGGTGCCATTGTTGCCAGTCAGAAATTGCAGGATGAAATCCGCTGCAAACCGCCCGTCTGCCTGATTCACGGCGATGCGGACAATGTCGTGCCCTTTGCGCATATGGCGGATGCTGAGGCCGCTCTCAGCAAGGCAGAGGTGGAACATGAAGCCCACAGCCGAGAAGGGCTGGCCCATGGTATCGACCCGGAAGGACTGGAAATGGCAAAAGCTTTTTTGAAGAAGTATCTGGCATAGTATTTTCTGGTACTGAGCAGAGCAGATAACTTATTGCAATTTCCCTACCAGCTCCGAAATATTCATGACCCCGGCCCGCTGCACCTCGTCTGCCAACCCCTGCCTGATGCGTTGCACCAGCCCCGGCCCCTGATAGACCAGTGCAGAATACAGCTGTATGAGCGACGCCCCGGCGCGGATTTTAGCAATGGCATCTTGCGGCGAACTAATACCCCCCACGCCGACCAGCGGAATCGTTCCTTCCGTAAGACGGTACATCTGCCTCAGCGCCTCCGTAGCAAGCGGCATCAGCGGCTTACCCGACAAGCCTCCCATCTCCGATTTTTTTTCACTTTGGAGGCTATCCGGGCGGCTAACCGTCGTATTACTGACAATCAGCCCATCAATTTTCAGCCTGAGCGCCACGTCCGCTACATCTTCAAGCTCGGACTTCGTCATATCCGGTGCAATTTTGAGCAGCAATGGCTTACGCTCAGACATTTTATCACGCTCCAGCAACAATGCTTCCAGCAATGCCTCCAGCGCATCCCTGCGTTGCAGGTCTCTCAGACCGGCTGTATTGGGAGAAGAGATGTTGACGGTGACATAATCCGCCAGCGGGCCCAGCTCTTTCAGCAACACCAGATAATCGGAAAGCGCTTCTTCCGTGTCCTTGTTTTTACCGATATTGATGCCAACAATGCCCGCGTTCCGCCTGCGTCGCTGCAAACGCTCGCGCGCATACTCCATACCCTTATTATTAAACCCGAGCCGGTTGATAACGGCTTCATCTTCCTGCAGACGAAACATACGCGGCTTTGCATTTCCGGCCTGCGGCTTCGGCGTCACCGTGCCGGCTTCAACAAACCCGAATCCGTGGCGTAGCATCGCACCTGCAACCTCGGCATTCTTATCAAACCCGGCAGCAAGCCCGACGGGTGATGGAAAGTCCAGTCCAAAGCATGAGGTTTCCAGCTCAGGATAATCCCGTACACCACAGGCAGGTACGAGACCTGTGCGCAATGCATTCAGCGTCATGTGATGCGCACGCTCTGCTCCGGCTATAAATAACAGGGGTCGAAAAATGGAATAGTAATCGCTCATGGCGCACTACTTACTCGCTTAGTTTGGAAACCTCCAGCGTTTTTAGCTGTGCCGGTAATGCGAGCAGCGGCAGCGGGTCAATGGCTGTGCCGCCCGTACGGCGCAGAGAGAAATCCAGGTGTGGGCCCGTAGAACGACCGGTGGAACCGATCTTACCGATCACCTCACCGGCTTTCACGGTTTCACCGTCTTTGACGCTCCAGCGGCTCAGATGACCATATAATGTATAGGTGTCATCATCATGCACGATCTTCACATATCGACCCAGCCGCTTATGC
>CAYMGS010000065.1:1932-4760 GCA_964390025.1 uncultured Rickettsiales bacterium
CGTCAGCGCTGGCCAGCACGTTTGTACCCTTCGGCGCAGCGATATCAATCCCCTTATGAAATGCCTTTTTACCGGTAAACGGGTCTTTGCGCGTACCAAAGCGAGAGCTGATCCATTGCTTTGCCGACGTGTCAACCGGCCATACAAAAAGTTCATCATCCGCTTTTGCAGCTTCGTCACTATCGCTTTCAGAAGTGGGTTCAAACAGTTTTTCGAGCAATTCTTTACGCTTTGTCAGTTCCTCCGAAGGAACGTCGGCCTCTTGCTGCTCTTTCGGAATATCCGGGACCAGTTTCGTCACTTTCAGCTTTTTCTTAACTCCTGATCTTCGGGGAACCGCATACCCGTTGAGTGACATGAACTGGTTATTGATATTTGCCAGTTTTTGCCCTCCCGGTTTCCCAGCACGCACAGAGGAAAGTGAGAAGAATTTTTTACCGTCACGACCGGAAGAGGCAAACGCTTCTCCTCCCGTGTTAACAAGCATCAGCGCCAGAATGCACACCCCGGCAAACTTACTATATGATGTTAAACTATGCTTTGACTTTCCCCATATATTGTGCATTAGTCTGTGATGAGAGTAATGTAGGGTTTTTCCGGTCAGCGACTCTGAGAACCTTGCAAAACCCATAAAAAATATCTGACGGCGCAGGCAACGCAGCGAGTTTGGGGCAATGGCAAACAAGAAGAAATTTTTCATAAAGGTAGCGATGCAAGCTTCATGCCTTTCTTCTCGTTCTTTGGCAATAAGCCTCACTTTTTTTGCCGTTTTACTTCTGATTTCACCGTCTTCCGGCGCACAAACAGCTGTAAGCATGTCTTACAGCCCTGTAGAACGCGCTAAAATGGACGCCGCAAAAGAACGTCGGCGCATGGAAGCCAAGCAACGTATTCAGGAAATTCTGCACGGCAAATCCGCTTCCACTTCTGCAACGACGCCAAAAGAGCAACCGAAACCCCTGATTGCCCCTGCTACTCCAGTCTATAAGCCTCCCGTACGAAACTATCGCCGCCAGCCAATCACTACTACCCCGGTCTATACACCTGTACCGGCGGCTCCCATCATACAGACGACACCAGCCTACGCGCCACCCGCACCGTCACCCCACCCGGCTCAACAGCAGGTACACACCGAAACAGTTATTTATACGCCGCCTCCGCCCCCCCTAAGCGAGCCGGAAGTGCCTGCCTTACAGCCCGTGACCGCAGAAAAGACAGAGATTGCCCTGCCTGCACCGCCAACAAGCTCCGTATGGCACGAAGTACCGCTGGAAACACCACTCCCCGCCCCCTCGCCTGATGAAGCAGTGGCGGTAGTTGCCCCCGCTGACACGCAGGAAAGCACTGCTATCATGGTTCCCAAAGAAGGCGTGGTTTCTGATAAACGCTTTATCGCCGTTCCGGGCAGCGCTCCCATTGGCGAAACGAAAATGGAACCTGTCACAGCTGAAGCCATCGTCGTGCCGATTCCTGATGGTGCAGAATCCGAAGATGGCACCAACGTTGCGCTACTGCCGGAAGTTGCAGCGGCGATGGCAGCCGTGGATCCGGCACTTCTGCCCCCACGCGAAAACCTCTCGCCGGAAACAGAAGCCATTCTGGATGACCTGCCGGAAGAAATCATTGGCCGCTCACGAAAAGATATGATTAACGAGTTTAATCTGAACCGTGTTGACCCTGACATTGCCCTGCCGCAAGATGCGCTGGGCGCCTCGGAAGACCTCACCAGTGATATGACCGGCCTGAATGTCGCGGTACGTAAACGCACGATCGATGTGGACTATGAGCTTGAGAAAGCATATATCGCACTGGTAGGCGGCAATCCGGAAGAAGCCATAGCCATTTATAAAATGGTACTGGAAAATGACTCCGACAGCATTCCCGCATTGTTTGGCCTTGCGACAACCTATCACCGCGTTGGTTTGCTGGATGAGGCACGTCCCATTTACGGTAAACTCCTGAAACGCGACCCAAAACACAAAGACGCGATCAATAATTTTCTGGTACTGGTGGGTGAAGAGGCACCGGCACGTGCATTGGAGCACATGAAGTTCCTTGAGCGTGAGAATCCGGATTTTGCTCCGCTGCCGGCACAGATGGCACTGCTTTACAGCAGACTCGGAGATATGCCCAATGCCATTAAGAGCATGCAGCGAGCAGTCAATATTTCACCGGAGAATCTGGTGTATAAATATAATCTTGCCATCCTGTATGATAAGGCTAACAAGCCGGTAGAAGCAGGTATTTTATACCGCCAGTTGCTTGAGGCCAGATACCGCGGGGAAAAAATTCCGGCAGATGCAGATCAAATTCAGCAAAGATTAACTTTTTTGCTATCTAATACATGAGTGTACCCCACGCCACCCAGCGTAAAAAGGCTCTCATAGATGGAAATTACCGACCTCCTCCTCTACACCAAGAAGCATGATGCTTCTGACCTGCACCTGTCTGCCGGCAATCCGCCGATTGTACGTGTTCACGGCGATATGCGCCCCACCGTAGATAGCGTGATACTGGAACCGGAAGACGTAAAGCAAATGCTCTACTCTATCATGACCGAGCATCAGCGCAGCGAATATGAACGCGAGTATGAGATTGATTTCTCGCTGGCCTTTGGTGACCAGATGCGCTTTCGTATCAACGCTTTCAATACGTTAAATGGCCCCGCAGCCGTTTTTCGTACCATCCCCACGGAAGTCATGTCACTCGATGATCTGAAAGCACCGGACATTTTCAAAGACCTGACCAGGCTACATAAAGGCCTGATTCTGGTAACCGGCCCGACAGGTAGCGGTAAATCGACCACGCTGGCCGCCATGATCGATCAT
>CAYMGS010000065.1:4770-8885 GCA_964390025.1 uncultured Rickettsiales bacterium
GATCGAGTTTGTACATCAATCGAAAAAATCCCTGATTAACCAGCGTGAGGTCGGTACCAGCACCAAGTCCTTTGCCCGGGCACTTAAAAGCGTGCTTCGGGAAGACCCGGACGTCATTCTGGTCGGCGAGTTACGTGATCTGGAAACCATCCAGCTGGCTCTTACCGCAGCTGAAACCGGTCACCTGGTGATGGGAACGCTCCACACCAACACCGCGCCCAAAACCATCGACCGGATCATTGACGTATTCCCCGGAAATGATAAACCCATGGTACGCGCCATGCTCTCCGTTTCTATTCAGGCGGTCATTGCCCAGACGCTTCTCAAGCGCAAGGAAGGCGGGCGTGTGGCGGCTCATGAAATCATGCTTGGCACGCCTGCGATTCGTAACCTGATCCGTGAGGGTAAGGTGCCACAGCTTTACTCATTGATTCAGATGGGGCGCAAAATTGGCATGCGTACCATGAAGGACAGCATTTACCAGTTATGCAGTGACGGTATTATTTCCGAAGATGCC
This sequence comes from uncultured Rickettsiales bacterium, assembly GCA_964390025.1. Taxonomy (GTDB): domain Bacteria; phylum Pseudomonadota; class Alphaproteobacteria; order Rickettsiales; family UBA998; genus CAYMGS01. The sequence continues at coordinate 5,288 of CAYMGS010000065.1, forward strand.
GTTCGCGAAGCGATGGCTGCTGTCGGCGATGAAAACGAAAATGAACAACCACCCCAGCAAGGTAACAATGGACAATCCAGAGCCCCTGCCCCCGCAGCCAGCAGTAACACAGGCAGCTCCTTCTGAGGAACCAAAGGCAATTAAGCCGAAGGTTCATCTTGATGAGCTATTGCAGGCCTGTGTACTTAAGCAGGCTTCGGATATTTACCTGACTTATGGTTGCTCTCCAGCCTTACGGATTGGTGATGATATTGTTCCCTTCCGCCCTGATCCGCTGGATGATGATACCATCCAGCAAATTCTGGAAATTATTGCCGATGAAGAGCAGCTGGATGAATTTGACAGTACGATGGAGCTCAACACATCGATTTCCTGGCAGGACAGGGCGCGCTTCAGGGTCAATGTCTACCGGCAGCAACAGCATACTGCGATGGTTATTCGCCGCATTCAGACAGGCATTCCAACACTTGAGGAATTAAGTCTGCCCAGCCCGTATGAAAAGCTTATCATGAATAAACGCGGCCTGATTCTGGTGGTTGGCCAGACCGGCTGTGGTAAATCTACGTCGCTCGCCGCCATGATCGGCCACCGTAATGAACATGGCTCCGGCCATATTATCACCATCGAAGACCCGATCGAATATGTACATACGCACAAACAGTGCATTGTCTCACAACGTGATGTCGGGGTGGATACCTACTCTTTTGGTATGGCGTTGAAAAATGCACTCAGGCAACATCCCGATGTGATCCTGATTGGTGAGATCCGTGACCGCGAGACGATGGAACATGCCATCAATTTCTCAGAAACGGGGCACTTATGCGTGGCAACACTCCATGCCAACAATGCCAGTCAGGCCGTGGAACGCGTCATTAATTTCTTCCCGGAAGAAAAACATCCGCAAATATTACTAAATCTTGCTCTGAATCTGCGCGGCATTCTGGCGCAGCGTCTGGTCGGCAACAGTAAAGGCGGGCGTAGTCTGGCAGTCGAAATCATGCTGAATGAAGGCCTGATTGCCAACCTGATTCAGGAAGGTAAAATCCTTGATATTCGTGATGTCATGGAGCGCAGTCGTGACCGTGGCATGCAAACATTTGATCAGTCCCTGCTCGATCTTTATTTTGCCGGTACCATTACCGAGGCCATGGCACTGTCAGAGTGCGATAACCCGGCAACCATCCAGCTGGCCATCCGCCAACGCGATACCAGCGAGCTGTTACAAAACACGGATACCCCGATAGGCCAGAATGTTGTCAAACGCCCCCCACGCGCCATCCGAAAAGCCGAAGATTTCTAGGCAAACCTTTAGAAAAACACTTGCACTGCTGCCGTTTTCCCGCTAAAGATGCCCACCCACTCAGGTGAGTGGACATTACACACACGGGCATGCGTCCCTAACCTGGATGCTCCGGTGCGGCTCAGCCGTACACTGCCCGTGGAGGAACAACCGGAAAACCGAAGGGTAGTATTATGACATTTCCGACATTTTCTATGCGTGAGCTGATTGAAGCTGGCGTACATTTTGGCCATAAAACCAAACGCTGGAACCCGGCCATGGCGCCCTACATTTACGGGGCACGTAACGATACCCACATTATCGACCTGGGTCAGACCGTGCCGATGTTGCATCGTGCACTGAAAGCCGCACGCGACACCGCCGCGAATAATGGGAAAATCCTGTTCGTCGGCACCAAGCGTCAGGCCAGTGACATCGTGGCGGAAGCTGCAGCCAGCTGTGGGCAATATTACATCAACCAGCGCTGGCTCGGTGGTCTGCTGACCAACTGGGAAACCATTCAGGGCTCCATCAAACGCCTGCGCAAGCTGGAACAACAACTTGAAGGTGAGGCTATTGGTCTGACCAAGAAAGAAATTCTGGGTCTCTCCCGCCAGCGCGATAAGCTGGAAAAGTCACTGGGCGGTATCAAGGATATGGGCGGCCAGCCTGACCTGATGTTCATTATCGATACCTGCAAGGAAGACCTGGCGATTAAAGAAGCACAAAAGCTGGGCATCCCGACCATTGCTATCGTGGATACCAACGCGGAGATTGAAGGCATCACCTATCCTATCCCGGGTAATGATGACGCAACCCGTGCCATTCGCCTGTACTGCCAGCTGATTGCCGATGCCATCAGCGATGGCCGCCAGCAGGCACCGCAACCCGCTCCGGTAGCGAAGCTCCAGCCGGAACCGGAAGCTGCTCCAAAGGAGAAGCAGGCGGACAAAGCAGAAAAAGCGGATGAAGAGCCGAAGAAAGCCAAGTCTACCACCAAAAAGGGAGCGATGGCAGAAGCAGGCAAGAAGGCAGCCGCTAAGTCAGAGCCTGCTAAGGAAGACAAAAAAGCTGAAGCTGTAGAAGAAAAGCCGAAGAAAGCCCCTGCTAAAAAGGCTGCTGCTAAGAAGGATAAAGCAGATGCCAAAGCAGACACAAAGGCAAGTGCTAAAGAAGCGAAAGCTGCCTCCTCTGATGAGGAAACCAAGGCTAAGAAAGCTTCATAAGCAACACGGCTTCGTCATATTGATTCGTATTTCGTATTTACATAAAGAGAGGATTACCCATGTCTGGAATATCGGCATCACAGGTTAAAGAGCTACGCGAAAGAACTGGCGCGGGCATGCTGGATTGTAAAAAAGCACTCACCGAAAATAATGGTGATGTAGAAGCCGCCGTTGACTGGCTTCGCAAAAAAGGTCTGGCGGCTGCGGCCAAAAAATCCGGTCGTACTGCAGCGGAAGGGCTGGTTGCTGTAGCAACGGACGGCAATAAAGGTGCGATGATCGAGCTGAACGCGGAAACCGATTTTGTGGCGCGTAATGAACAGTTCCAGGAACTTGCCACCGGCATTGCTCAGGTTGCGCTGAAAAGCGGCAACAGTGAAATCGATGCACTGAAAGCATCCGATTATCCGGGAAGCGGTTCTGTGGAAGAAGCTATCACCAACGCGATCAGCACCATTGGTGAAAACATGAACCTGCGCCGCGCTGTCACACTTTCCGTTAATGAAGGTATCGTTGCATCTTACGTTCATAGCGCCACAGCACCGGGTCTGGGGAAAATCGGCGTGCTGGTGGCACTGGAAACCCCTTCTGATGATGTCAAAATCCCGGAACTGGGCAAACAGATTGCCATGCATGTGGCCGCCGCCAAGCCGGAAGCGCTGAACCGCGAAGGCGTGAGCGCCGATGCGCTGGAACGCGAGAAAAGCGTCCTGAAAGATCAGGCCATTGCCTCCGGCAAACCGGCTGAAATTGCAGAGAAAATGGTCGAAGGCCGTATTCGTAAATATTACGAAGAAATCGTCCTGCTGGAGCAGGCATTCGTGATGGATGGGAAGACCAAAGTCCAGGAGATTGTGGACGGCGTATCCAAAGAAGTCGGCGCTCCGATCAGCGTCACCGGCTACGCTCTGTTCGTGCTGGGTGAAGGCGTGGAGAAGGAAGAATCCGACTTCGCAGCTGAAGTGGCGGCTGCCGCTAACGGCTAATCATTATCAGATATCAGGCAGACAAGCCGCCGCCTTCCTGTGACCGGGCAGCGGCTTCCTGCCGCTCAGCAATAATACGCGCCGTCTGCTGACCGACCATAATACTG
>CAYMGS010000065.1:8895-11247 GCA_964390025.1 uncultured Rickettsiales bacterium
GTGGATCCTGGGCGTCACGACCGTGATCGTTGTGATCCTGCACCTGTTCTTCAATCATACGGAGATCAGCAGTTGGCGCATCCAGTTTCATATCCCATTTCTGGAAATGATCCAGTATGCCAACCGTAGCAGCGGCCCATTTCTCAGCATGCTGTGGAATGAGGCTGGTTAAAGATTGTTTTACATCCTCCAGCGTATTTTCCGGCGGCTGAAACAACACATGGCTTTCATGGCCTTTTGCCGTTTTTAGTAAGACGTCATAATGAAAGTTCGGTGCACTTTCCTTACTCACATCCGTTACCCTGATTTGAATAGAATCAAGACCTGACGTCTCAACACCCCTAATATCCAAAACCCAGCGCTTGGGTGGAGCATCATAGTTTTGGCTCTCCATAATCGAAACCAGCCCCCCTTGAAATACAACCTTCCAGCCATACTCCGGTTCGTGCCATTCCGTTGCTGAATCGTTCGCTGCCATAGCTTCCTCCTACACTAAATATGCTTTTACCTATACAGGTTATAACACATCCACACGCAAATTGCGTATGAAAGTTATATTACATTAAGGAAGATGAACAGGCTACGAGAGCACGATATTCTTGATGTCATTGTAGGTTACAAACAACATGAGAGTAATGATCAATGCAAACCCGGCCCGGAAGCCCCATTCCTGAAACTTCTCCGCCATTGGTTTACCACGTGCACCCTCAATCATGTAATAGAGCAAATGCCCGCCATCGAGCGGTGGAATCGGGAACAGATTAATCAGTCCAAGGTTTGCTGATAGCATCGCGATAAACCATAGCACTGTATCCATACCACGTTCAGTCGCCTGTCCGGAAAGCTGGGCAATTCCTACCGGCCCTTTCAGCTCATCTGCACCACGCTCTCCCATCACCAGTTGCCCGATATACTCAAAGGTCATGATGATAATTTCGTAGGTACGCTTGATCGCTTCGCCAATCGCCGGGAAAAACCCTATATCCTCATAGGTAAGCTTCTGACTGGTAAAACCGATCAGCGGACGCTTAATCGTGTTGCCCAGAGGGTCGGTTTCCTCGCGCAGCATCGGCGTAATCGCCAGTGTCCCTTTTTCCCCGTCCCGTAAAATCTCAAGCTCGACTTCGGTGCCAATATTGGTGGCAATCATGCGCGGAATATCACGGAATTTATCTACTTCACGGCCATCAATACTCACAATGCGATCCCCGGTTTGCAAACCCGCTTCGGCAGCCGGGGTATCCGGAAGAATATCACCGACAATCGGCTCCGTAGTCGACAGACCATTCGTGAAAATAGACCAGGTAAAAATAGCAATGGTAAGCAGGAAGTTTGCCATCGGCCCGGCCACCACAATCGCTGCTTTACGGGGCAGGGATTTATAATGAAAGCTGACCGCCTTCTCTTCCGCACTCATCTCTTCCAGTTTTTTTGAGTCTGGCATACTGGCTTCGCTTTCATCACCAAACATCTTCACGTAGCCTCCCATGGGAATCAGGGAGAACTTCCATCGTGTGCCGTGTGAGTCCTTCCAGCCGAAAATTTCTTTACCGAAACCAATGGAAAATGCCTCAATCCGCACACCACAGAGACGGGCCACCAGATAGTGCCCGAATTCATGAATAAACACGATCACCGATAAGATGATGACAAAAGAAAAAACGGTATGCACCAGTTCCATTATGTACTCCGGTTTAAAGTAAACTCTCGCGCCTCACGATCCACTTCCAGCACCTCGTCCAGTGTACGGGGGGCAGACAGGGTGAGTGAATCCAATGCGGCGGCAATCATATAGGGTATATCGGTAAAACGCACCCGTTTTTCAAGAAATGCCTGCACAGCAATTTCATTCGCAGCATTTAGAATTGCCGGTGCAGCTCCACCGGTCTTTAATACATCATATGCAAGCCTCAGACAGGGAAAACGTTCCCGGTCCGGCTTCTCAAAGGTAAGTTTTCCAATTTCGGTTATATCGAGCCGCGGAATATCAATTGTCAGACGCTCGGGCCAGCCGAGCGTATATGCAATCGGGGTAGACATATCTGGTAATCCAAGTTGTGCAAGCACCGAGCCATCCGCATAGTGCACCATACTGTGAATAATGGACTCAGGATGCACGGCAACATGGATATTGTCCGCCTCCAGCGGAAACAAATGGTACGCCTCTATCACCTCGAGCCCCTTGTTCATCATGGTCGCGGAGTCCACCGTGATTTTAGATCCCATCTCCCAGTTCGGATGTGCCAGTGCATCTTTGGGTGTCACCCGCTTAAGCTCTTCTGCCGACGTGCGTAAAAACGGCCCGCCGGAGGCCGTCAGTGTAATCGCTTCCACGGCGGCCGTATTATCTGC
>CAYMGS010000066.1:0-3724 GCA_964390025.1 uncultured Rickettsiales bacterium
GCCAGTATTTATCGCCGGGGGTATTGGCCGCGGGGAAGCGATTGTGACGTTTCTGGAAATGGGTGCCTCCGGGGTGCAACTGGGGACACGCTTTGTGTGCGCGGAAGAATCCATTGCGCATGATAATTTCAAACAGCTCTTTATTAAAAGTGCAGCGCGCAGTGCGATGCCCTCCGTGCAGGTCGACCCGGATTTCCCGGTCATTCCGGTGCGCGCCATTGAGAATAAAGCAAGTGACGCATTTAAACGGTTCCAACTGGACGTGATTAAGCGTTTTCGGGACGGCGAAATGGAAAAGAAAGAAGCGCAGCTGGAAATTGAGCATTTCTGGGCTGGTGCATTGCGTAAAGCGGTGATGGATGGCGATGTGGAAAACGGTTCAGTGATGGCCGGCCAGAGTGTCGGGCTGGTGGAGAAGATCCAGCCGATGCAGGAAATCGTGGACGAACTGCTATCTCAGGCGCTACACTTTATCCGCAGCAGGTAAGCTGCATTCACCGCCTGAGCATGCGGGGGCCTATGCCGGAACTAAACGTCGCAAAGAGGGAACATGCATCACCGCTGACATTGCTGCGCGGTGTACGCGATGTGATGATCGGTAGCGGCAGCGTTCAGGAACGCCTCGACGCGCTGGTCGAACATATCGCAAAACAATTCTTCTCAGAAGTCTGCTCCATTTACCTGCTTCAGCCAGGACGTGAACTGGAATTATTTGCGACAACGGGTCTGAAAGCAACCGCTGCCCATGTCACGCGGCTGAAAGTAGGGCAGGGTCTGGTGGGGCTGATTGCCGAACAGGGTGAGCCAGTTAATCTGGCGGAAGCCAGCGCGCACGAAGCGTATGTCTACCGACCGGAGACCGGTGAAGAACTATTCCATGGTTTTGTCGGCGTGCCGATTATCTCCGGTTTGCAGGTGATTGGTGTGCTGGTAGTGCAGAGTGCTGATGCACGTATTTATTATGACGATCAGGTGGAAGTGCTGGAGACGGTGGCGATGGTGCTGGCGGAACTGGCGAGCGGTCAGCAATTGGTGGATAATCATGCACTGGCGATGGATAAGCACCAGTCGGCCCACGCGCAGGCCATTCGCGGGCAGAAAATATGCCCGGGTCTGGCAAAGGCACAGGCGGTATTGCACCGGCCCAAAGTGGAAATTCATGAATTGCTGAGTGATGATGCGGACAGGGAAGAGGCACGACTGAGCGATGCGCTCTCTGAGATGCGCAATAGCATCGAACAGCTCATTGCATCGTCGCCGGTGCTGGGCAGTAAAGAGTCTGCCGACATACTTGAGACGTATCGCATGTTTACCTATGACCGCGGTTGGGAAGAAAGTATCCGGCAGGCCATCCATACGGGTTTAAGTGCAGAAGCGGCGGTGAAGAAAATTTTTGACGAGCTGCATTTGCGGCTGGAGAAAATATCCAGCCCGTATATCCGCCAGCGCATTGAAGACCTTGAGGATATCTCCATGCGTCTGCTCTATCACCTGACCGGGGTGAAACACACGGCAGCACAATCGGCCCTGCCGGATTCCTTCATTCTGGTATCCCGCTCAATGGGGCCGGCGGAACTACTGGAATACGGTCGGGAAAATATTTGCGGGCTGGTGCTGGAGCGTGGCTCTGCCGCCTCGCACATCGCGATTATTGCCCGTATGATGGACATTCCCGTGGTCTCGGGCATCTCAGCAGCGAAGGATATTATCTTCCCCGGTGATATGGTGATTGTCGACGGCGATCACGGTGAAATCTATGTGCGCCCCGGTGACGATGTCAGTCAGGAAGTGCAGCGTCATCTGGCTTTTCGTCAGGAAAAGCATGCGGTCTATGCCGCCGAGCGTGACCTGCCGGCTGTCACACTCGATGGGGTGGAGATCGCGTTGAACCTGAATATTGGCCTGCATCTTGATGCAAAGCAGGTGGCGGCACCGGGCGTTGCCGGCATCGGATTATTCAGAACGGAACTGCCGTATCTGACCTCTTCCAGCTTTCCCGATATTGAACAACAACGGCGTGTCTATAGCGATATTTATCAGCAGGCACAGGGCAAGCCAATTGTGTTTCGCACATTTGATGTGGGAGGAGACAAAACTGTACCCTACATCCAGATGCCGGACGAAGAAAACCCGGCGATGGGCTGGCGGGCGACACGGATTGGTCTGGATCGCCCGCTCATTCTGCGCCAGCAATTCCGTGCATTAGTAGAGGCGGCAAAAGGACGTGCGCTGCACATCATGTTCCCGATGATCGCTACCTGTGAGGAATATCAGGAGATCAAAGCATTATGTGACGATGAATGCGTCCAGGCGGCAGACGCCGGAGTTGAGATGCCCTCTGAAATTAAATTCGGGGTAATGCTGGAAGTGCCGTCTTTGATCTTCTCACTTCCGTTTATGCTTGAGGAGATTGATTTTATTTCTATCGGCAGCAATGACCTGATGCAGTTTATGTTTGCTGCTGATCGTGGAAATGAAATGGTCTCAGAGCGCTATGACCCATTGCGACCCAGCATATTAACGATGCTTGGCCGTCTGGTGAACACTTGTGAAAAGGCAGGGGTGGACGTGGGCTTTTGCGGTGATCTGGCCGCCCGCCCGCTGGATTTACTGGCACTTCTTACCTGCGGCATCCGTTCCATTTCGATACCGCCCCCGGCAATTGGTCCCATGAAGTCCATGATTCGCAGTCTGAACTTGCAACAGGCAAAGCAATATGTTGATGTGCTGTGTGAGCGGGAGGAACGTTCCATCCGCCCACTTCTTCAGACATTTGCTCAGGATCACCAGGTGGATACGGGTTATGGTCAGCCCTAGGCTAAAACCTAAGAAAACAACGGCGCAGCCAGCTAAAACACCCGATTATGCGGCCATCGGAGAAATGCTGCATGATACGCGTGCCAGCTATAATCTCTCTATTGAACAGGTTTCCTCTGCGCTGAGGATGAAAACATCGGTGATTGAGGCGTTAGAGAAGGGGGCGCTGGATGAGGTGGCCGGAGGTGCCGTCTACGCGAAAGGTCATCTGCGGACGGATGCGCAGTATCTGGGGGTGAACCTCAACACCATGCTTGATCTGCTGACGATTGAGGCGGAGGTGAAGCCTCTGGCGTCGGTCTCCCCATCGCATAATGAACCGCTGCGCACACAGGTGGCCGTGATTCTGTCTGTTGTCGTGATGCTTGCATTTGCTGCTGTCTGGTATATAGATGCACCCGAACATACGCCAAAGGAAGTGTCACTGATTAAGCCGCTGCCTGATGAACTGAGTGTGTATCTGGGTGCCGAAGATGATATGGGGCTTTCTTCACCCTGTATTCATCAGGAAGGGTATGGCAAGTGGCCGAGTTGTTTCGGTGTGGCGGATATGGAGCTGATGGAGCATCTGCAACCGGAAAAGGCACGCTCCGTGATGGAGCTGCATCAGCGTGATTTTACCATGGGAGTACGGTAGGGTGATGCCTCGCAGAGAGTGTTACACGGTGGATATTAAGGGCGTACGCGTGGGAGCGGACGCCCCGATCATGGTGCAGTCCATGACCAATACCGATACAGCGGATATCGTAGCCACGGTGGCGCAGGTCAATGAACTGGCAGCCGCCGGTTCAGAGGTGGTGCGCATCACCGTGAATAATGAAGATTCTGCACGGGCTGTCCCCGCCATTGCAGCACAGGTGGGCGTGCCGCTGGTCGGCGACTTCCATTATAACGGTCACCGTTTGCT
>CAYMGS010000066.1:3734-11164 GCA_964390025.1 uncultured Rickettsiales bacterium
TCCCGAGATGGCACAGGCGCTGGCAAAGTATCGTATCAACCCGGGTAATGTCGGGTTCGGCCAGAAACAGGATGCTCAATTTGCTGAGATGATCGAGCAGGCAATACAGTATGACAAACCGGTGCGTATCGGGGTGAACTGGGGCAGCCTCGATCAGCAGGTGCTGGCGCGTCTGATGGATGAGAATGCGAAACGTGCAACCCCGAAAGAGGCTCAGGAAGTCGGGCATGAGGCGCTGATCGTCTCGGCGCTGGAGAGTGCAGCGCGGGCGGAAGAGATCGGGCTGGCGCCGGATAAAATACTGCTCTCCTGCAAGGTTTCACAGGTACAGGACCTGATTGCCGTCTACCGGGAACTGGCGAAGCGCTGTCGCTATCCCCTGCATCTCGGCCTGACCGAAGCGGGCATGGGCAGCAAGGGGATTGTGGCATCGACGGCGGCGCTGTCCGTACTGTTGCAGGAAGGCATTGGCGATACGATCCGCATCTCTCTGACGCCCCGCCCCGGTGAGTCGCGCACGGAAGAAGTGCGGGTGGCGCAGGAGTTGCTGCAGACGATGGGGCTACGGTCATTCTTCCCGCTGGTCACTGCCTGCCCGGGTTGTGGGCGTACCACCTCAACTTTCTTTCAGGAACTGGCGGAAGATATACAGCAGTATCTGCTTACCCAGATTCCGCTATGGAGCCGTGAATATGCAGGCGTGGAGAGCATGAGCGTGGCAGTGATGGGCTGCATCGTCAACGGGCCGGGAGAGTCCAAACACGCCAATATCGGTATTTCGCTGCCGGGTACAGGGGAGTCCCCCGCTGCACCGGTCTTTGAAGACGGGGTGAAAACCGTCACCCTGCGCGGCGAGACGATTTCCGCCGATTTCCGCGAGCGCATCGCTGCTTACGTCGCGCGTACCTATCCGAAAAAACAGCAGGACGAGGCGGCGTAAACGATGGGGCAAAACAAACTCCAGCCCGTTCGTGGCACGCATGACCTGATTGGCAGGGGGGCACGCATCCATCGCCTGATTGCCGATACGGCCCGGCAGGTGACGGAGTTGTACGGCTATGGTGAAGTAGCCACACCGGTCTTTGAATTTACCGAGGTGTTTCATCGCACGCTCGGCGATACGTCGGATATCGTCTCCAAAGAAACCTATACGTTTACGGATCGTGGCGGCGAGTCACTCACATTACGCCCCGAATTTACTGCTTCGGTAGTGCGGGCGTTTATCTCGGGCGGATTTACGCAGCAACTACCGTTTAAGGCGTTTTATGCCGGGCCTGCTTTCCGGTATGAGCGACCGCAAAAAGGCCGCCTGCGTCAGTTTCATCAGATCGGGATCGAGATGCTGGGCGCGGATAAACCCTGGCATGATGTGGAGGTGCTGGATTGTTCCGGACAGATTTTACAGGCGCTCGGTATTGACGATGCCACGCTGGAACTGAATTCGCTGGGGGATACGGAGAGCCGGGATGCCTACCGGGCAGCACTGGTGGAATATTTTAATGACCACCGTAACGCGCTTTCAGATGACAGCCGCACGCGGTTAGAGAAAAATCCGCTGCGCATACTGGATTCCAAGGCGCCGGAAGATAAAAAGCTGGTCACCGATGCACCGCCGATGGCAGAAAGTTACAGTGCGCAGGCAGCCGATTGGTTTGCAGAAGTCAAAGAAGGGCTTGATACGCTCGGAATTTCGTATATGGTCTCTCCGCGTCTGGTGCGTGGTCTGGATTACTACACCCATACGGTGTTTGAATGGACAGGCACAGCGCTGGGGGCTCAGAATACATTACTGGCAGGTGGCCGTTATGACGGTCTGGTAGCCCAGATGGGTGGCCCGGAGATTCCGGGTATCGGCTGGGCAGCCGGTGTGGAACGGCTGGCACTGAGTCTGCAGGATGCTGTGCTGCCGGACGAGCAGACGCTGGTAACGGTGCTGCCATTTGGCGGCGAAGTGAACGGCGAGGCGTTGAAACTGATACACGCATTACGCAACACAAATGTTGCTGCGGAAATGATTGTGCATCATAATATAGGGAAAGCATTGCGAAAGTCGGATGCATATGGAGCGCGGTTTGCGCTTATTCTGGGTGAGGAAGAACTCAGCTCCCAGGTGGTTACCCTGAAAGATTTAACTTCGGGTATGCAGGCCACCCTCTCGCATGATGCGGCGATTGAGAAAATTAAGAGCATATAACACAGCCTGATAGCTTTTATATGATACCACAGGAAAGACTCGATAAGCTGCTGAAGCGGCACGAGGAATTAAACAATGCGATGGCGCGTCCCGATGCGCTGTCCGGTGGGGAATTCGGTAAATTGTCGCGGGAGCTTTCCGAGCTGTCACCGATCGTGGAGACTGTGCTTAGTCTGCGTGAGGCGCATAAAGAGCTGGATGAGCTGAACGAGATGATGGCAGATGATGCTTCCGACGAGGAGATGAAAGCGCTGGCGAAAGATGAGATGTATCAGATCGAGAAACTGATCCCGCAGTTAGAAAAAGAAGTACAGATTGCCCTGTTGCCCCGTGATGAAGCGGATACGCGTAACATCATTCTGGAAGTGCGCGCCGGTACGGGCGGTGATGAAGCGGGGCTGTTTGCGATGGAACTGTTCCGTATGTATCAGCGGTATGCTGAGGTTCAGGGCTGGAAATTCGAGACGATGGAAGTCAGTGAATCCGGTATTGGCGGTCTGAAAGAAGGCACAGCGACTATCTCTGGTAAAAGCGTCTATGGCCGCATGAAGTTTGAGTCCGGGGTGCATCGTGTGCAGCGTGTGCCGGTGACGGAAGCGGGCGGACGAATCCATACTTCGGCGGCGACGGTGGCCGTGATGCCGGAAGCTGAAGAAGTCGATGTACAGCTGGAAGAAAAAGATTTGCGTATTGATGTATTCCGCGCTTCCGGGCCCGGCGGGCAATCGGTGAATACGACGGATAGCGCGGTGCGTATTGTGCACTTGCCTACCGGTATTACTGTGCAGCAGCAGGATGAAAAATCACAACATAAGAACAAGGCGAAAGCGATGAAAATTCTCCGGGCGCGCCTGTTTGAGGCAGAGCGTGAGAAGGCGGATTCCGCGCGTGCGGCAGAGCGCAAAAGTATGGTCGGTTCCGGTGACCGCTCTGAGCGTATTCGTACGTATAATTTCCCGCAGGGCAGGGTTACGGATCACCGTATCAACCTGACGAAGTATAATATTGATGAGGTGCTGAACGGTGAGGGACTTGGTGAATTTTCCGAGGCCCTGATTGCGGCAGATCAGGCAGCACGTATGGCATCACTGGGTGAGGAGGTGCAATCATAATGCAGGCAGCAACGCAGCATATATCCTTCGATGGCGATGTTCCCGCTACCCTGAAGGCCTCACAGCTCAGGGAGTGGGGAAAGAGTCAGTTAAAGGAAGTGGGAATTGAGAATGCTGCACTGGATGCGCGTCTGTTGCTGCAACATGTGCTTGGGGTCTCCTACGAAACACTGCTGAGTGACGATATAGCGGTCAGTGACGGTGCCATTACGCTGTATGACGCGCTGTTGCAGCGCCGTATAAAACGCGAGCCCGTAGCCAAGATCATTGGGCGAAAAGCGTTCTGGAAGCAGGAGTTCCGTGTCAATGCTGCCACACTGGATCCGCGTCCTGACAGTGAAACATTGATTGAAGCAGTGTTGCACCATCTGCCAGAGAAAACCAGACCATTCCGTATTCTTGATCTGGGCACAGGTACAGGGTGTCTGTTACTGAGTTTGCTGGAAGAATATAAGCAGGCACAGGGACTGGGAGTAGATATCAGTGAACAGGCTTTAGGCGTGGCACGTGCTAATGCGTCTGCCCTGAATCTGGATGGACGTGCTGTCTTCCGGGTTTCCAACTGGTTTGAACAGGTAGGTGGTATGTTTGATGTGATTGTCTGCAACCCGCCTTACATCCCTGAAAAAGATGCCGATGCACTGATGCCGGAAGTGCGTAAATATGACCCGTTTGTTGCGCTCTTTGCAGGTGTTGACGGAATGGAGGGCTATCGTACCTTACTGCCACACATGGTACGCCATATGGAACCGGACGGGCTTCTGGTCATGGAGTTGGGTGCGGGTCAGTGTGAGGCAGTAAAGTTGCTCGCTGAAAAACACGGGTTGCAGGTTGTCGACACGCGCGCTGACCTGTCAGGTATTGCACGGGCGCTGGTATGTAAGCCGGCACGCGCAGAGATATAATCATAAACATGAATCACGACGAATAAAGAACAACACGGAGAATAGCATGATGCGAAAGAAAACACATTATTCAGGGCAGCGCGGTGGTAATAACAAGCGCAAATTCTCACGCAAATCAGGTGGCGGGGGTCGTTTTAATGATGAGTCAGAAGTGAATCCACGTATGCGCAAACAGGCGCATTCCAACCGCGAGAAATACATGGCGATGGGGAAAGATGCGTTGTCTGCCGGTGACCGCGTGGAATCAGAATATTATTTCCAGCATGCAGATCATTATCTGCGCATTCTCAATGCAATTGATGCACAGTTCCAGCAACGTCAGCAGACAAATCAGACGAATAATCAGGAAGAATCAGACAGCGATACGCCGGAAGAAGAAATCAAGACACAGACTAAAGCGGAAAGTGCAGAGGGTGAAGAGAAGAAGCCTGTACGTACGCGCCGTCCACGCACACCCAAGACACAGGACAGTGATAAAGCCAGCGGTAAAGATGACGCGGATAATAATGGTGCGCAGCTGGCTTCTGTGTTGCCTGCCGCGAAGGTTGCCGAGGCTTAGTAGCGTTTGGCGTAGATGGTGCCAAACGGCGTTACCGTGGATATGCGCTGAGGAAACCGGCTGCTGGCAGGCATCATGTCAATGGCAACGGAGAGCGTGTCGGCTTCTTTAAACTCCATGTGCTCTTTCTCTGTGTAGCCTTCCACCAGTTCCCGGCGTCCACTGGCACGTACGCATCCATCACCACAATGATGACCTTCCGGTTGCGTGACTGCAATTATGCGGGTCAGCCTGCGCCCGTCAAACACCATGAAACTACTGCCGGAGTCCCGGCCTCCCTGAGACAGATTATACGCATACTGGGTAATGGCGCGCAGCGCGGTAAGCGGATCGTAGGCCGCATTTCTGCCTGTTTCACTGACGGGTTGGCGTATATCCGGGTTATCCGGCGGGGTGACCGACAGGGCCTCCACTACTCCTGTTGCATCATAGGCAATGACGATCTCGCGGTTCTTTTTCTTCCGCTCTGCCGTATATTCGTAATGCTGTGGCACATAAAACGTCATGCCGCTCTGACGCCGGATGAGGCCGCTCACCTTTGCCGTGCGATGTTGTTTGGAGAAAACGCGCGTTACACCGGATGTTTTGATGCGAATCTGTGCGGTATAGTTATCTGCACTTTCCTGCCAGTGAAACCATAATTTTCCCAGCCGGACGCCGTTCCAGTAGATACGATAGCGGACTTCTTCTGCAAGCGGGTAGGTGACCGGTGACTCCACCACGGCTACCGGGGCAGCGTGTGCTACAGGCCATCCCGATAAAAAACACAGGATACACAGACAGAAATACCATCGTCCTCTTGTTACATGTGAAAAAAATACCATATGATTCTATAGACCTGATTTTACGAGACCATGTAAGAGACTATACCGATCATGCAGATAGAACGCTATACAGAACACGCCAAGTCCCTGCTGCAACATGCACAGATGGATGCCATCCGTCGCAAGCATCAGCGTCTCAGCCCCGAGCATCTGCTGGCGGCTGCGCTTAAAGATAAGAACGGCACGGCCTGGACATTACTGGAGGCTGCCGGCATCAATCCGGATGCGTTGCGCGAAGAGAATGAAGCCGAGCTGGCGAAGTTGCCGGTGGTGGAAGGAAGCGGTGCCACGCAAACCTATATGGATCCCAACACGGCACGCATTCTGGGTGCAGCGGAAGAGCAGGCACAGCAGGCGGGTGACGATTACGTGACGGTGGAAATGCTGTTGCTGGCTCTCGTCATGTCTGAGGATACCAGGGCCGGGGAGTTGCTGAAGAGTTTTGGTGTGACTCCGAAGAAACTGACGTCTGTGATTGATTCTGTGCGGGGGGGCAAGAAGGCGTTCACACCCAATGCAGAAGACCAGTATCAGGCACTGAAGAAATACACACGTGACCTGACGGAGATGGCGCAGCAAAGTCGGCTTGACCCGGTGATCGGACGTGATGAAGAGATCCGGCGTTCTATGCAGGTATTGTCACGCCGTACCAAGAACAACCCGGTGCTGATCGGTGAGCCGGGGGTGGGTAAGACGGCGATTGTGGAAGGGCTGGCGCAACGGATTGTTGCCGGTGACGTGCCGGAAAACCTGCGGCAGAAGAAACTGCTCTCACTTGACCTCGGTGCGCTGATCGCTGGGGCAAAATTTCGTGGGGAATTTGAAGAGCGACTGAAAGCGGTATTGTCGGAAGTCAATGCGGCGGAAGGTGAGGTGATTCTGTTTATCGACGAGCTGCATACGCTGGTGGGTGCCGGGGCAGCGGAAGGGGCCATGGATGCCTCCAACCTGCTAAAGCCAGCGCTGGCACGGGGCGAGCTGCATTGTGTGGGTGCGACCACGCTTGATGAATACCGCAAACATATTGAAAAAGACGCAGCACTCGCACGGCGTTTCCAGCCGGTCGTAGTGGCCGAGCCGACGGTGGAAGATACGATTTCCATTCTGCGCGGCCTGAAAGAAAAATACGAAGTGCATCACGGTGTGAAAATTACCGATAGCGCGCTGGTCTCGGCGGCAATGCTCTCCAACCGTTACATCTCCGATCGTTTCCTGCCGGATAAAGCCATTGATCTGGTGGATGAAGCCGCCTCCCGCCTGCGGATGGAGGTGGATTCCAAACCGGAAGAGCTGGACGAGCTGGACAGGAAAATTATCCAGTTGAAGATTGAGCGTGAGGCCCTCAAGAAGGAAACGGATGCTGCCTCTAAGGACAGGCTGGAAAAGCTGGAAGAGGAGCTGAATGAGCTGGAGCGCGAGTCCGGCGAGCTGACGTTGCGCTGGCAGTCGGAAAAGAACAAACTGGCGGATACCAGTACACAGAAGGAGCAGCTGGAGCAGGCACGTGCAGAGCTGGAGCAGGCACAGCGCAAGGGTGATCTGGCGCGAGCCGGAGAGCTGGCCTACGGTATCATCCCTGAACTGGAGAAGCATATTGCCGACGCCGAATCGCAGGAGGATGAGGAAACCTCTGACGATGCGTTGTTACGTGAATCGGTTACCGAGCAGGATATTGCTTCCATCGTGGCACGCTGGACGGGTATTCCCGTAGAGAAGATGCTGGAAGGTGAGCGCGAGAAGCTGCTCCGTTGTGAAGAAGAGCTGCGTAAATATGTGGTGGGCCAGGATGAAGCGCTGGTCGCGGTGGCCAACGCTGTGCGCCGCGCACGGGCCGGT
>CAYMGS010000067.1:0-11127 GCA_964390025.1 uncultured Rickettsiales bacterium
GGTTTTTCTGAGAATATCAAAAAATCAGTTGAGAAAGAAGCGCGTAAACCATACTATCGAATAGGATAAAACAATGAACTGGTACCTTATGGCGCTGAAGAAGTATGCCGTATTCAGCGGGCGTGCACAGCGTAAGGAATTTTGGTATTTTACGCTTTTCAGCATACTCATCAGCTTTTCAATTGAGGTAGCTGATTTATTAATCGTTATGTATGGGTTCGATCTTGGTTTAAACATATTAGCCAGTATATATGGACTTGGTGTCCTCATCCCAAGCATTGCCGTTGGCGTACGCCGCTTACATGATACCAACCGCAGCGGTTGGTGGTATTTACTAGGCCCTGCTACGCTGTTTCTCATTCCAGTATTTTCATCTTTTCCCATTCTAAATGTTGTGGCAATTGTATTAGCTATCATTGGCAATCTATTGCTGATCTACTTCTTTGTTCAAGATAGTGATTTACAAGAAAATCGTTTCGGCCCCATTCCAAGAGGCCGCCTTATTTAAACTTGATGTACCCCAGAAGGTTGGTTAGGTTGTCATTATGAACTGGTACCTGAAAGCACTCCAAAATTATGTGACCTTTAGCGGACGGGCGCAGCGCGCCGAGTACTGGTTCTTTGTGTTGTTTAACCTGCTGATTACGTTCGGACTGGGTATGATCGACGGGGTAATCGGCACCTTTGACCCGGTCAGCGGCTCTGGCTTGCTTAGCTCACTCTATACGCTGGCAGTGTTGCTTCCCGGGCTTGCTGTCAGTGTGCGCCGCCTGCATGACACAGGACGCAGTGGCTGGTGGATCTTGATTGCACTGGTACCCATTCTTGGTTTTATCGTGCTGATTATTTTCTTCGTGCAGGATAGCGAGGAAGGCGCCAACCGCTTCGGTACCAATCCTAAGAGTGAGGCCCCGCCGCCGTCGCCTGCGATATAATCCAGACGGTCAGCGCACATCCCTGAAGTATCAGAATCAGGATCAGTTTCAGCCGGAAGCTTAATTTCTTCGTTTTATGGCGCAGCCGTTTGCTGGCGATTAGCGCGGCAGGGGAACCTCCCAGCAACGCCAGCATTAACAGCGTCGCTTCCGGCACCCGCCAGCGACCAGACTGGCTGGCACGTTTATCGTAGACATACAGCCAGTAGGTCAGTGCGTTGACCATCAGAAAAAACAGACTGCTTTCAATTATAAAGTGAGTCATTCATCTTTCCCAGCCTTTACCTGCGGCGGGTTCAAACATATCACCCATTGCATTTTGGGCAAGCATAACGACCGCGCGGCAACCCGGCGTCGGCTGTGGGCCGGTAAAGTGATCTTCATCCCAGCGTTTTTCTTCCGCTACCTGAAACAACGCACGCATGAGTAATGACTGTGCATCCACATGCTGCATCTCTCTGGCTACGCCCGGTATCATCTGAAGCGATGTGTTATTAAGCAACCCCTTCGCATGCACTTCAAGCTGCTGGCGCCCCTGTTCACCCAGTACGGTAAGCAGGCTGGCAACATCAAGATTGTGCTGACTATCCGCGTATAAGTCCATTCTCACCTAACAAACGGGGCACGCGAACGTGCCCCTCAGGAGTGTCATGAAAAAATATATGTGTCTTTATTCTACTAATCGCAACAGGTTAGCACTGAGGCGATTATTTTGTGCCAGTGTGGCAATCTGCGCCTGTCGCTGCACCATCAGCAGGGCGTTGTTGATGGATTCCTGTGCAATATCGGTGTCTTCCAGCGCTGCCCGTGCCGCTTCCTGATTCTGGATGGCCGAGTCCACGTTCGCCGCAGCATAATCCAGTGCTGACTGGAACGAACCGACATCCGCCCGCTGGCTGGTCACCGTATTGATGGCAGCGCCCACAGCAGCAAAGGCCTGCTGCGCTCCCTCCACTGAGAGAATATCCAGCTGCTGGCCGTTAAACAGCGCATCCGCAGAGACATCACCAATCGTGAGGTTTGTTACATCCCCCGTATTGTCGCCAATCTGGAATGCCGCACCCTGCCCGCCCGGAATACCCAGATTCTCAGACAGTGCATCCTGCAGCGATGCAGCGTCTGCGTTACTGGAAAGATCAAGCGCGTTATCACCGTTGGTAAAGGTCAGCGTGTTATTGGGATTCGTCGTGCTGGTGAGGGTAATCTGTTCACCTGCGCCAATACTTTCACCCAGTCCCGCATCTGTGCGGTACGTCTCACCGTTGATATCAATCTCTATGGAACCCGTACCGCCAATCGCACTATTGACGCGTACCGCTTCCACATTCAGGTTACTGAAATCACTGCCGGTAATCTCGAAAGAAGCACCAACCAGATCGTTCGTCCCGCTAAAGCTTGTAACTTCACGCTGCTGGCTGAATTCCAGACCGCTGAACGCCGCATCGAAACGGTTAGCCAGCGTATCGGCATCACCCTGCGAGTTCACCGTCTGCCCCTGCCCACCTTGCAGCGTCACATCAAAGAAACCACCATTTTCAGAGGTAAAGCGTACCGCCGTATCTCCTGCCGGGTCGGTATTGGCAATCTCTGCGGTATAGGTTTCCCCTCCCACTTCAATCGATACAGTTGCCTGATTTGCCCCGTCGAAGGTCGCTTCAAATCCCTGGACCGTACCGATGAAGTCAGCATTGCTGACACCACTGACATCCACACCACCGGTCGAGCCATTGTTTAACTGCGTGTTCGTAATGTTACCACCGGTCGTACCCAGATTGATATCAAGCGGATTGCCGTTCACATCATTGACATTCCCGTTAGTATTACCCGTCAGTTGCAGATTGTTCCCACTCACGGTCGCCGTTAGCTGACGCGTACCGAAATCACCCGGCCCGGAGAACTCATTGATCGCCTGCGCCGTATTTTCAAGCGTACTCTCCAGATCAGAACCAATCTGAATCTCGTTAGCATTGGCCGGTGCGCCATTGACATAGGTAAAGGTGGTGAAGCCGCCTTCGCCATCATCAATCTGGATGGTATCACCCGCCTGAATATCGCTTTCTGTATTAAATTGCAGCGTCGTGCTGGCCGCCTGTCCCGTACCGTCTGCCAGCAGGGAATTATTCACCGTGCCGCTGGCCGATACATCACCGGCGGAGATACCGCCCTCCGTGCCGCCTTGCAGCGAAAAGACACCTGCACCCGTCAGGGAGTCGCCATTGACCGTAAAGGCGGCGGTGGAAGCATTCGTATCAATTGTAAACTGGTTGCCCGCCGAACCCGCAGCATCAGATTCAATCGCCAGCGAGTTACCATTGCGCGAGAAGGAGAAACCGTCAAACCGGCTATCACCATTCAGCGTATTCGCCAGATTATCCACTGTCGCCTGAATCGAGCCACCGGCATTAAAATCCACGCCTTCCGTCAATGTCACACCATTCAGCGTCACTGTTTCACCTGCATTGATATTCGCGCCAAAGGTCAGCGCACCACTGGCCTGCGTACCCACATCGGCATTGGTGGTAATCGCGCTGTTATTGGAAAGGGAACCGTCAAGCAGGTTGACCCCGTTAAAGTTCGTCGTACCGGAGATGCGGTTCAGCTCATCTACCAGCCCCTGAAATTCCGTATTGAGTCCCTGCCGCGCGGAGTCGCTAAGCGCCCCTGAATTGGCCTGCACGGATAACGCCTGCATGCGATCAAGAATGGAGGAGGTTTGCTGCAGGCCACCGTCCGCCACTTGCAGGAAGCTGGATGCCTGCGCAATATTGCTTGCCGCGACCCTGAGAGACGATGTCTGTGTCTGCAACCCTGTTGCCACGGACATAGCCGCCACGTCTGTAGATGCGGAGACAAGACGATTGCCTGCCGCAATCGCCGCCATCGAACGGCTTAAATTTTTCTGATTAGTTCCTAACAGCTGAGAAATGCTGTTTTGCAACGCCGAGGTTAAACTGGTCTGCATAACCCTACTCCTCCTATATGGTTCTTTTTATTGTTTACCTAACCCAGGTCTTACGCCTGTTGAGGGTCGTTGCCCTATGTGGCCGCACGTAAATGCACGGTTAATATTAGCGCATATTATACTACAATTCTTAATTCCGCGTTAATAATATTAATAATTTAAGGCAAATATTTAACAGGCACGTATTATTCCATGAGCCTTGCCATCACATAGCCTGAACAGGGTATATATACGTTTTATATGCCAGCGGGCCATCTTCCACATCGTTTTGTTAGGTTGCGCAGTGAACAATGTCTTCAGAGTATTATTTGCTCTGTACTTATTCATAACATAGGAGTCCATACATGAAAAAACTACTGACCGCGTTGTGTGTTGCCGGCCTCGCCGCATCCCCGGCCTATGCCGATGACCATGCTATCACGAAAGAAGAGGTAATCGCCGCACAGAAAGCCTGGGGAGATGGCATCGTTGCTATTGGCAAAACATATGAGGAAAAAGGGGACTACAAGGAAAAGGCGGCCGATCACATTCGTAGCCTTTATGCATATGAGCAAAGCTCAGTCCTGTTTAAGCCCACACTTGCTTCCGACGACCAGTTCCGGGAAACATTCGATGAGGCACTTTCCTACTTTGTAGGTGGCGACATCAAGGAAGATAAAGGTTTTGCCATCAAGCCATGGTCCAAGGTACGCTTCGGTGAGCAGGAAATTATCACCGACTCGGATAGTGCGTTGGCGATGGGAAATTATTTCTTTACTCCCGTTGGCAGCGAAGACGAGACCAAGGTGGAATACACATTTGGTTATATGAAAGATGAGGATGGCAAACTACGCATCAACCTGCACCATTCCTCCCTGCCATATGCAGCAGATTAAAGACTGAGTGGCGTGACGCAACCTAGCCTTCCTGCCGTTTTGGGTCGGCAAGGTAAACGCCGAGGACACGCAGTTTCTTGCTGAAAAAGCCTAATTCCTCCAGCGCACGCTGCACCGGCGGCTCTTTGGGATTGCCTTCAAATGTAATAAAGAAGTGCGATTCCGTGGAGCCGCCACCTTTGATGTAACTCTCGAGCTTAATCATATTGACGCCATTCGTTGCAAACCCGCCAAGCGCTTTATAGAGCGCCGCCGGAATATTGCGCAGCTCAAACATCAGGGAGGTCAGGCAGCGACCTTCGTCAATCTCCGGGTCAATCGGGTCACGGGCGAATTCCAGGAAGACGGTCATATTATCGTCCGCATCCTCGATGTTATCTGCCAGCCGCGTTAGCCCATACAATTCCCCGGCCAGTTTGGAACAGATAGCAGCCTTTGAAGGATCACCCGACTCACCGACATCTTTTGCCGCCCCTGCCGTGTCCGCGTGTGGGTGGGTACGCACACCCAGCCCGCGTAGATACTCCCGGCATTGCAGCAGCGCCTGCGGATGGGAATACACATCTGTGATGCCTTCGAGCGTTGCTCCTTCCGGAGCGCAGAGAAAATGCTCGATGCGGTGGATATGTTCACCAACAATAAACAGATTGGTCTTGAGCAGCAGCGAATGAATTTCCGCCACGCGCCCGGCATGGGAGTTCTCAATCGGGATCATGCCGTAGCGTGCGCGCCCCTCTTCTACCACCTGCATCACCTCTTCAAAGCTCGGCACGGCCAGCGTGTGCATGTAGGGTTGTTTGTGACGGCAGGCGAGGTCGGCGTTCGCACCTTCCACTCCCATAAAGGCTATCGTATTCTCCGGGTCGCTCATTTCCTACCTTTTGCTAGACTTTTCAACATAAAATCCCTAAGACATCTACCATGGAATATACAGATAACGAGGCATAAAACGCAATGGCACAAACGGCAATAAAAAACGACAAAGCGACCAAACCCTGGAGCCCGACCAGCTGGCGTGACTTCCCGATCAAACAGCAGCCGGAATATCAGGACATTGAAGCGCTGCGTGCGGCAGAAGAACGCCTGAAAACGCTGCCGCCACTGACCTCGCCCAATGAAGCCTGCCGCCTGAAAAAAGCACTGGCGGACGTGGCGGAAGGCCGCGCATTTCTGCTTCAGGGCGGTGACTGCGCCGAGAGCTTTGCCGAATATACCGAAGACAATCTGCGTAATTACGCCCGCGTGATGCTGCAAATGACCATGGCGCTGATGTATGGTGGCGGCAAGCCGGTGGTCAAAGTGGGCCGGATCGCCGGTCAGTTCTCCAAGCCACGCAGCGCGCCCAATGAAACCGTCGATGGCACGGAGCTGCCCAGCTACAAGGGCGACATGATTAACGGCATGGAATTCACCGATGTTTCACGCCGCGCCGACCCGGAGCGTCTGATTCAGGCCTACTACCAGTCCGGCGCCACGCTGAACTTCCTGCGCGTATTGCTCAAAGGCAGCTTTGCCTCGCTCGATACCATCTCCCGCTGGAACCTCGAATTTGTCAATGATTCCGCGCAGGGCAAACGGTTTGAATCGCTGATCGAGCGTATTGACGCCGCAATGAAATTCATCAAGGCCACCGGCCTCACCCCGGAGACCTCCACCCATCTGCGCGAGGCGGAGTTTTACACCTCGCATGAAGGGCTGTTGCTCGGCTACGAGGAAGGGCTGACCCGCCAGAATGACGATGACGACCACCATTACTGCTGCTCGGCGCATATGCTCTGGATCGGGGATCGCACCCGTAACCCGGACGAGGCGCATGTGGAATATATGCGCGGTATCGCCAACCCGATTGGTTGTAAGGTCGGCCCTTCGATGACGCGGGACGACCTGCTGCGCCTGTGCGATGTACTAAACCCGGAAAATGAGCCAGGCCGTCTGGTCTTTATCTCACGCATGGGCGCGGAGAAGGTCGGTGAGCATCTGCCGCAGCATGTGCGTGCCATCAAGGAAGAAGGCCGCAAGGTCGTCTGGTCGTGCGACCCGATGCATGGTAACACCATCAAGTCGCCCAACGGCTACAAGACACGGAAATTCACTGACATCCTGACCGAGGTGCGCCGCTTCTTCGAGATTCACAAGGCCGAAGGCACCTATGGTGGTGGCGTGCATTTCGAGATGACCGGGCAGGACGTGACGGAATGTCTGGGCGGTGCGCAGGCCATTAGTGAGGTAGACCTCTCCAACCGCTACCACACGCACTGCGACCCGCGCCTCAATGCATCGCAAGCCTTAGAACTGGCCTTCCTGATCTCCGAGGAGCTGAGCAAGGGACAATAAATTCTTATATATGTTGTTATGACCGTCATTCCCGCGCAAGTAAGAATGACACCACCTTATCCACACCCCTTGCATTCGCGTGGCAAATCACGTAAAACACCTCCCTTATTTGTGATTTTAACGGCGATGTGATATAGTAACCCTATGAAACATATAAAATTACTGATTATTGTAAGCTGTACCATACCATTTCTGGCTGCCTGGCACCGCAGCCTCCAAAAACCGGCAGGACCCACTCTACGGCTATATGATGGAGGCGCAGTCCAAAGACTTTAAAGCCCGCTCTCTGCGCGGCCTCAACAGCTCCGGTTTCTAACTTATCCACAGCTCATAAGGTGATTTAATTATCGCCATATGGCTCTTTTATGAGGAGCCTGTTGTAATCAGGGTATGAATGTTCGCATCGGATCAAAGAACATACCCGTACCCCGCTCACGCATGATGCGTATCGGTCTGGGCGTGCTGCGCCTGTTCGGATGGACACTGAGCTGGCTACCGATATTGGGTTTCTGGCTGCTGCCGCTGGGGCTGATGATCCTCTCCATTGACCTGCCCTTCCTGCGACCGGCACGCAATAAAGTGGAGGCATGGTGCATTCAGGCAGAAGCATATCTCCGCAACCGTTACAGCCACTTAAAAGAACGTATTGCACATTAAAAGGCCGGTGGATAGTTTTTTAAATGCCCCTGCTCCGGCCTCCTGGCCTCCGCAATAAGCGACGCTCCGCTAGCTCAAGGCTGGCGCGAAGCCTCCTGACTTCGCTTCTTTGTAATAAAAAGGCTGGTGGATAACCCCACCAGCCCTTTTTTGTTCTGATATTTGCGGAATGATGAAGCGCGGTTAGGAGACCGCGCGAGCCATCAGCCCGCGAAGCGGTGCGCCACCGGAGAACCAGCATGCTCGCACGGGGCGCATTGAATAACTAACCGTTTCTGCGGCGACGTGGACGGTCACCACCATCGCGGTCACCGCGTTCCGGCTTGGCATTAGGCTCAACGCCTTCGATCTCTTCGCCGGTTTCCTGATCCACCATACGCATGGACAGGCGGCATTTACCGCGCTGGTCAATCTCCAGCAGCTTGACCTTCACCTCGTCACCCTCGGACAGCACATCCCGTACGTTGGGGATACGCTCACCGGTGATTTCAGAGACATGCAGCAGACCATCGCTACCCGGCATGAAGTTCACGAACGCGCCGAAGTCCACGATGTTAACCACCTTGCCGGTGTAGATCGTGCCGACTTCCGGCTCCGCGACGATACCGTTGATCCAGTCCATTGCCGCCTGCGCGGAATTACCGTCACTGGCAAAGATCTTGATGGAGCCATCTTCCTGAATGTCCACCTTGGCACCCGTGGTCTCGGTGATCTCACGGATCACCTTACCGCCGGTACCAATGACTTCGCGGATTTTTTCCTTGTTGATCTTCATCGTGTAGGCACGCGGCGCATTCGGGTTCAGCTCAATGCTGTTGATGTCGATCGCCTTGGCCATCTCACCCAGAATGTGCGTACGGCCTTCACCGGCCTGCTTGAGCGCCACTTCCATGATCTCTTTGGTAATACCGTCGATCTTGATGTCCATCTGCAGCGCGGTAATACCCTTTTCAGTACCGGCCACTTTGAAGTCCATATCACCAAGATGATCTTCATCACCCATGATGTCAGACAGCACCACAAAATCATCGCCTTCCTTGATCAGGCCCATTGCAATACCGGCAATGGAGCGCTCCAGCGGTACACCGGCATCCATCATCGCCAGCGAGGAACCGCAGACGGTCGCCATGGAAGAAGAACCGTTAGACTCGGTAATCTCGGAGACCAGACGGATCGTGTAGGGGAATGCATCTTCACCTGGCAGCAGAGCCCGCACAGAGCGCCATGCCAGCTTCCCGTGACCGATTTCACGACGCCCTGGCGGACGCAGCGGGTTGGCCTCACCCACAGAATAAGGCGGGAAGTTGTAATGCAGCAGGAATTTTTCCTTATACTCACCTTCAATGGCATCAATGATCTGCTCATCGAGCGAGGTACCGAGCGTGGCCACTACCAGCGCCTGTGTTTCCCCACGGGTAAACAGCGCCGAACCATGCACGCGCGGCAGAACACCAACTTCTGCCTCAATCTGGCGAATATCCGCCGGGCCGCGACCATCAATACGCTCCTGCGTTTTCAGCATATCGCCACGCACCACTTCGGATTCCAGCTTCTTGATGGCATCCTTGATGGCAACCGACGTGTATTCTTCGCTCTCTGCCAGTTTCTCGGAGACTTCAGAGCGAATCTCGCCGAGGCGGTTGGAACGTTCCTGCTTCACGCGCAGGCCATAGGCCTTGCGGAAATCACCTTCCGCCAGCTCTTTGACCTTACCGTACAGCTCGTCGGCCTTCTCGTAGGTTTGCAGCTCCCACGGCTCTTTCGCCGCCTGCTCCACTACGGAGATAATCAGGTCGATCACCGGCTGCATTTCCTCATGGCCATGCACCACGGCACCGAGCATCACCTCTTCCGTCAGCTCATTCGCTTCGGATTCCACCATCAGCACGGAGCTTTGCGTACCCGCTACGATCAGATCCAGTTCACTGTCCTCCAGTTCGCTGCGGGAAGGGTTCAGCACATATTCACCGTCAATATAGCCCACACGTGCACCGGCAATCGGCCCGAGGAACGGGATACCGGAAAGCGTCAGCGCGGCAGACGTACCGATCATTGCCACAATATCCGGGTCATTCTCTTTATCATGCGCCAGCGTGGTGCAGATAATCTGCACGTCGTTGCGGAAGCCTTCGGGGAATAGCGGGCGAATCGGACGGTCGATCAGGCGGGAGGTCAGTACCTCTTTCTCGCTCGGACGTCCTTCACGCTTGAAAAAGCCACCGGGCACGCGGCCGGTCGCATAGAATTTCTCCTGGTAATGCACCGTCAGCGGGAAGAAGTCCGCATCTGGACGGGGCTTTTTGGCACCCACCACCGTACATAACACTGTGGTGTCGCCGTAGGAAACCAGCACTGCACCGTCAGACTGACGGGCCACGCGACCGGTTTCAATTGTCAGGGTGCGTTCACCCCATTCAATCGATTTCTTTACAATATCAAACATCAAATAAACCTTAACTTACAGTAACATCTGCGCCCCGGCCCATCCGGCGCGCGTGAACTTATCATCTAACTATGAAGTTCGGGGCGTTTATACTAGGTAATGCTGTGGATAACAAGGGAATTCGGCAGGCAAGTACAGGCAGAGCCGCTCCTTCAGGAGCGGCTCTGCCTCTTGATTCATGCTTAAGAAATGGGAGCAGAACCTGATCCGCTAAATTACTTACGCAGACCCAGTTTCTTGATCAGCGTGTTGTAGCGCTCAGGCTCTTTGGCCTTCAGGTAGTCAAGCAGGCGGCGGCGGCGGCCTACCATCACCAGCAGACCACGGCGGGAATGATGATCCTGCTTATGCTGCTTGAAATGCTCAGTCAGCGTGTTGATCCGTTCTGTCAGGATTGCCACCTGTACTTCGGGTGAACCCGTATCTTTGTCAGCCTTGGCGTATTCCTTAATTACTTCGGCCTTGCGTTCCGTTGAAATCGACATCGTCGTTCTCCTTTTTGTTATCTTACCCCGTAGCGGCGAACACCCGCACCGGCGCAATCATGTTACCCCTGCGCTCTACAATCGCCACCAGCTCCGAGAAGCACATGGCCCTGTATTGCGCACCGTACAGCTGGTGTTGTTCGTCATGTTTCCCTCCGGGGTCGGGAAAGTCCGTGCGGGCCATATGGGCCGCCTGACCATGACGCAGCTGCAATGCATGTTCTCTACCAATCCTGATGGCCGGGATGTCGTCCAGCGCTGCCTCAACTGGCAGTAAGCACGTACTCAGACACTTCATCAGGGCCCCGGTATCCTCTGCCTCATCGGCAGCGGGCCGGTCAATATGCATCATTTCTTCCAGCTTTTCCAGCGAAAAAATGGATGCCTCATCAAATCCGCCCACGGCCAGCCTGCGCAGGGCCGAGACATGGCCCAC
>CAYMGS010000068.1:0-11109 GCA_964390025.1 uncultured Rickettsiales bacterium
ACGGGATACGAGCAGCCCCATATCCAGCAGGAAGAAGGCCAGAATGCCCTGGAATGGCTCCACCAGGA
The DNA here is from genome assembly GCA_964390025.1 of uncultured Rickettsiales bacterium. Taxonomy (GTDB): domain Bacteria; phylum Pseudomonadota; class Alphaproteobacteria; order Rickettsiales; family UBA998; genus CAYMGS01. Next base: position 69 of record CAYMGS010000068.1, read on the forward strand.
ATCCATGCATCTTTTCCATACCGGATGTACCGGAGGCCCAGCCCACCAGAAATGAACCGGTCAGTAGCAAAATAGCGCCGTTAGTAAAAATCTCCCGGCTGAGCTTGGAGGTTGCCTTCTCGGTTGCCTTAATGGTTTTAGGCTCCGCGCGGTGCGCGATAAAAAGGCCGGTAAGAATGGCGGGCGCCTCCATCAGCGCCAGCACTGCTACGATATACCCGGCATAAATCACACTGCTGGCCTCAAGGAAGCTGACCGCAGTAACAAAGGTTACCATACTGATAGAGCCGTAATGTGCCGCTACGGCGGCAGCGGTGGTGCTATCCAGTTTTGTCGTCCACCTCAGTAAAGCATAGCCGAGGAATGGCTGCGTAAAGCCTGTTACGATACCTGCCACAATGGTAGCAATGATCTGGCCATTGATTTCCGGAGTTTCCGCTATCGCCACCCCGCCTTTAAATCCAATCGCCATCATCAGGTAAATGGAGAGATAGCGGCTAATCTGATCCGGAACATCCAGATCTGACTTCAAAAGCCCGGCCACAATACCCAGAGCAAAAAATAAAATAGGGGGGGAGACCAGATTCTGGGTAAAGAGCTCAAATGTTTCCATAAAGGCTTCCTACTGGGTTGCGTATTCTGTTTTAGGTTTGGACGCGAGGCGCAGCAGCAGATACCCGAGGATGCCCGATGCCGCGGAGCCTGTTAGCACACCAAGCCTGACTGCCGTTTGATGTTCCACATCATTAAAGGCAAGCGTGCCAATGAACAAGCTCATCGTGAAACCGATACCGGTAATAAGTGCCATGGCATAATATTGTGTCCAGCTGACCCCTTTCGGCAGGCTGCAAATTTTAAAGAGTACGCCAATCGCGGTGAATGCAACCACACCAATCTGTTTACCAAGGAACAGACCGAGGGCAATACCAAGGGTGATGGGTTGCATGAGCATATCCACGGACAGCCCCTGTAGTGACACCCCGGCATTGGCAAAGGCAAATACCGGCAGGATGGCATACGCCACCCATGGATGTAGGCCATGCTCCATTTCCAGTAATGGGGCTTTACCCTCCGGTGTTTTGGTTTTCAGGGGGATAAAGAAGGCAAGGATCACCCCGGCCAGCGTAGCATGCACCCCGGATTTCAGCACACATGCCCATAATATAATTCCGACAACTACGTATGGTGCGATCTTTGTGACGCCTCGCTGGTTCAGCACGGCCAGAATCGTTATGGCTACCACCCCTGCACCCAGAGAAACAACAGAGAGGTTTTCTGTATAAAACAGGGCAATAATGACGATAGCCGCCAGATCATCAATAATGGCAATCGCGACCAGGCAGACTTTTAACGTTTCCGGCACGCGCTTACCCAGCAGCGTTATGACGCCAAGGGCAAAAGCAATATCCGTTGCCGACGGAATAGCCCAGCCTCGAATGGCCTCCGGGTCACCCCAGTTAATGTAGCTATAAATCAATGCCGGAATGGTCAGACCACCAAGCGCCGCAATGGCCGGTAAGCTTATCTGTTCTCTTGTGGAGAGCTGCCCCTGTACGATTTCGCGCTTGATTTCAAGACCCACCAGCAAAAAAAAGACAGCCATCAGACCGTCATTAATCCACAGAAGCAGGGGCTTGTTAATCAGAAATTCACCGATCTGAATCACGACTGGCGTCGTCAGAAATGCATCGTAGAGGCCATCCAGACCTGAGTTCTTCATTAGAAGTGCCAGAATGGCTGCCATTCCGAGCAAAATTCCTCCGGCCGCTTCCAGCCTGAAAAACTCACGAATCATACTTATAGGCATACAAATGCTCCTACATTTTCATCGATATAGCAGCCGCAAACATAGTCATTTCCATCAATGACACAAGCCGCATTAGTGTTTTTATATGCTTTTTATATGCTACAGCTTCCCGGTTGCCATGGTTTTCCTACCTCTTTTTCCGTACATTTATTCTCAAAAAACATGAGCAATGGACCCCATGACAATACGTGATTCTATCATCCTGACGATTTTATTCATGCTCCCGGCCGCACTCATTGGTGGTCTGGTAGCTGGAGTTGGTGGTCTTAAACTAGCAATTGGCATCAGTGTGATGTTTGGCATGACACTGGCCGTCATTATATACGGACTGTCAAAAATAGAATCGGAACATAGTTAAGAGCTGCAAACCTTTTTGATACTACGCCTATTTAACTCTCTCTCCCTCGCAAAGGCGCCGTGACATTACTCTGTCACGGCGCTTTTTCTATGTTTTTCATAGCTATATATGCATTTTATATACTTCGTAATAGTAGCACTGATCGCATTACTATCCATTTCTTCTCTACACTGTTCTTACAGTCACTACAGGAGACGAACACATGCCGCAGCACCACACTGACCACACATCAGGAAACGCACATCAGCCATTTCAGCACCTGTACCCGTTTCTTGATCGTATGACACGGGAAACCCCAGCACAAACCACCACTAAACAGGAAACAAACCCGCAAGCCAGTAAAAGGCAGGAAAACACAGGGGCACTACCAACCTAACCTTTCACTTTAGGAGATAAGCACATGCAAGCGCGTGGATATGATAATTATGAAATGACACACCGTTTTTTACTGCCAACCCACGATGACATTCATCAGTTTGTACAGCAAAACGGGGGTGATGACGTAGAACTCAGCACTCATCTGGGACGTGGCACTATTCCAAGTGATGCCCATGATGAAGACTGGATTATTTACAGTTCTTCATCTCCCCCCAATCACCGTGATTTGGTAGATTTGCTACAATACTAGGCTTTAGCACACACTTTATATATGGAGGTAACACGATGATTCAGGATTATTATGTTCAGGCTTCCGCTGACATTGAAGGGTATAAGCAGACCCGCGAAATCTACAAAAAGCAATTCTGGTTGCACTCAAAGTCAATGGATCACGAGCGAAGAAAGCAGATTAAGAGCCTGTTCATGAAAATTGACCGTCTTCGTAACCATATTGCATTATGGCTAAAACATCTGGTCAGTAACAAGCCTTCCAATTATGATGAGTATATGCAGCTCATCGAGCGCGGCAAGGCAGAAATTGACAGCAGCTTCAAGCAGTTGGATCAGGCGCTGCACCGCGCTTAGGTTTAATTATGGCATATGGAGTTTCTCATTCACCACGGCACACCAAAACGGTTGGGAGTTTGTCTTAACGATTACTCCGATAACGCCAGACTGTTGGATGAAGCACTTGAAACAGTCCACAGGGAAGCATGTGCTTGGTACGTGATATATATCGAAAGCGAGCGGCAGTCGTTAGACCCCGTAAGCCGTGAAAGACTAAAGCTCGTTTTGGATAAAGCCGGGGAAGCGGGCGCACAAATCGTTCGCTTCCCCTCCTCGGATGTAGTGCAGGGTATTATTACTGCTGCTGAACTTCATGCGTTAACGCATATTATTGTAGGCCGACGGCGCAAATCCCGCTTCAGAAGCCTGCTTTCTCCCACACTGGCTTCGCAGTTACTCAAATATGATGTGCCGTTTGAACTTCAGGTAGTCACCCTTCCGGACGATGCTCAGTCACGATCGGAGAAGCCCTCCCGGACGCGCTGGGATGCCTATTTGTTCAGTTTTCTGCTGATTATCGGGCTGACCGCGATTATCGACGCCATTCAGGAGTCGCTGCCTGAATATCGCTTTAATGCCAGTATCTACAATGTGTCGATGATATATCTGCTGGCCATCATTTTTTGTGCACTCAGATACGGTATTCTGCCTGCAACACTGGCGGCCATCACAAGTTTTGGGCTATATAATTATTTCTTTATTCCCCCATTTTATAAATTCGGATTAAGTCATATCAGTGATGTGCTGAACTTCTTGCTGTTTCTGAGCGCCTCGCTGATTTCTGTTACCGTGGCTGATTCGTATAAACGTAATATGCTGAGGTTACGTGAGCGGGAATCAGCATCAACTGCGTTGCATGCCCTTACCCGCGATACGTATGGCTCCCAAAACATGCAGGAACTTCTGGCCACACTGGGTGGGCATCTGCGCGAAATATTGCAGCACGATATACTCATCTTTCTGGACGGCAAAGCACAGCCCATCTATCCGGAGGCACCCTCAGAAAAAATAACCAAAAAGATTAGCAAAGCAGCGCTCGACACCTATAAAACACATCTGATTTCGCGGGAGGGTTCCTGGCAGTTTTATCCGATCTATACACCACGGCGCAATGTCGGTGCGCTCGGGGTACTGCAAACCGGGCCAGAGGCCAGCAAACAGTTTATTGAGGCGCTGTGTTATCAATCTGCGCTGGTTATTGAACGCATGCATCTTATGCATGAATCAGAGGATATTAAACTTCAACACCAGCGAGAATCGCTGCGCAGCGCCCTCCTCTCCTCTGTTTCTCATGATCTGAAAACCCCGCTCGTCTCGATCATCGGCTCATTATCTTCCATTCGCCATATGGATGAAGCACTTTCCTCCAAAGAGCGCAATGAGTTGATTGTGACAGCTATCGAAGAAGCCGAGCGGCTGAATCAGTCCATTACGAACATTCTGGATATGACACGTATCGAAGCGGGAGAATTAAAACCGAACAAGCAATGGATGGATGTTTATTCGCTGTTCTCTGATACGGTGCAGCGGCTAAGCACCCGCATCGGGAAGCATGATGTGCTTATCGATGTTCTTGAAGAGGCGTTTGCCATCTCCGTTGACCCGGTACTGTTTCCTCAGGTGCTGCAAAATCTTCTTGAGAATGCGCTGAAATACAGCCCGGAAGACCAGCCAGTTACCCTTGCGGCATCCATTGACCAGCGGAGGGCAACATTGCGTATTACCGATCACGGTCCCGGCATCCCCAAAGAGCAGCGTGCCAAAGCCTTTGATAAATTCACCCGTATTCATCAGCGGGATGCACGCATTGCCGGAACCGGACTAGGGCTTGCTATTTGTAAAGCCATTATTGGGGTTCACGGAGAAACAATTACACTGGAAGATAATCCAAACGGGAGCGGATTATCAGTCGTGATAACGCTGAAGGCATATCAGCCTGTAAGAAAGGCCCGCGCATGAATACAGAGATCAAAAGCACGATTCTCGTGATTGATGATGAGCGTCAGATACGCAAGTTTCTGCGCATTACACTGAATGCCGCAGGTTACAAGGTAGAAGAAGCTGAAAAAGGACAGGAGGGTGTGCGCATGACCGCATCGATCAAACCTGCCCTGATTATCTGTGATCTTGGGTTGCCCGACATGGACGGCACGGAAGTAATTACACATATACGTGAATGGTCACAGGCACCTATTCTGGTTCTGTCTATTCGCTCTGGCAATAAAGATATTGTACAGGCGCTGGATTCAGGAGCAGATGACTATCTGATCAAACCGTTTGACTCAGAGGTGTTGCTGGCACGGATTCGTGCCAATTTACGCAAGGGCATCAAAGCGGAAGGCGGAGAGCCGATCATGGAAGTCGGTGATATTCGCATGGACAGCCTGCGCCATGAAGTAACCATCAAGGGGGAGCATGTAAGCCTGTCGCCGAAAGAGTATAAATTATTGCGTTATATGATGCTGAATGCGGGTAAAATGCTGATGCATTCACAATTGCTCAGTGAGTTATGGGGCAAGGCTCATGAAGAGAACATTCAGTATCTGCGCATTTATATCGGGCAGCTACGTCAGAAGATCGAGCCGGACCCGGCGCACCCCACCTATATTATTACAGAGCCGGGCATTGGCTACCGCATGGAAAAGTTTGACGCGTCATCTTAACTCTCACGCACCACATGCTCTTTTGCCTTTTGAACCAGACACCTAAACAGGCGGCGTGACGAACGCGCATGTAGCATCAGTTCAGGGTGCCACTGGACACCAAAGAGATAATGGTCTGACTCTCTGTCCGCCGGTTCCACCTCCTGAATCAGACCGTTATCCTCCTTGGCCACAACATGCAACCCTTCTCCCAGCCTGTTGACGGCCTGATGATGAATGCTGTTGACGAAATAAGATTCATAGCCGCCCAAGACCTCATAGAGCCTGCTTTCCTTATCAACCTTTACTTCCCGGCGGCCAATAATTTTACTGATGAGTTTGTCGTTAGGAAGAAAGTCTTCCAGAATATCCTTTGCTTCCTGATACAGCGAACCGTCACATACGACATTCAGCATCTGCATGCCCCGGCAGATGCCCAGCAACGGAAGCTTATGCTCTAATGCATGAGTTATGATGCGCTTCTCCAGCGCATCCCTCGCCGGTTCAAACTGGCTCTGTATTTTCAATGCTGCTTCGCCGTACATTTCCGGGTTAATATCTCCGCCGCCCGAAATGACAAACCCGTCAAACCCTTCCAGTGACGCAATTCTTGTTTTCGGCGTGATACGCACCGGCTTGCCGCCGCCTAACTGAATGGCAAGCTTTGTAAACCACCAGAGTATTCTCCCGCCTTCCGCAGGACCCGAGATTCCGATACGCGGTCTTCTATACCGCTTGTTTGTAGCCATGATTATCGCTTACTTCCTCGATCCATTCATCACTGAGCAGATGTAATGGCTGGTCAAGAAAACGCAAATAAGAAGACGACATTCGCTTCAGTTTTGCCTTGTCAAGCGCCAGTGCTTCTACTTCCAGCCAGTAGTTCCAATCCCTTGCCACCCGCCAGTTTGGGTTGTCTATTTCACAGTTTGGCAGGCGGTAATGAAAGGTTGGGCGGGCATTAATCAGTGGTTGCTCACTTTCTTTTACTCCCTTCATCGCATCTGGCTTCAGATGTTTAAAGAGAGGCAGCATATCCAGCGCCCGGTTCCGGGTGGGGTTATGCGTGATGTAATCCCGAATAAATGTATCCAGATCGGGATGATAGTCATCCTGCAATATCAACCGCACATAATCTTCCGGAAATGGATCAATGTAGACCAATGCCCGTCGTGTCAGATCAACACCCATAATTCTTCTGATCCAGGGATAGAGAATCAGGAATGCACGCATCATATCGCACAAATACTCCACCTCTTCCGACATGACCTCCATGTTGATATGCATGCCGAAAGCATTGGTGATGGCTGAACGGGTGCCCTCAGCCTGCCGGCTATGCAGTTCGCGCATCATGGGGGTTATCTCATCCAGCTGTGTTGCCGGAATGGGGGGCGCCACAATCTCAAGAGGCACTATCTGACTCGCAGCACTTCCCATAAGGTGACTGAGTTGAAGCTTTAACTCCTTCAGATCGATGATGTCGTCTTCAGTCGCCCCAGTACCTTTATATGTTTCAAGCCGCTCTGCCATACGTTTGAACAGACCTGCATCCAGCTCTACCTTGAACGTGCCAAGGCGGGTATCAACCACTTCAGATTCAAGGGAATGTTTTGACTCCACCTGACCGCCATACAGGTCGGTGATAAGCTCCAGACACTCTTCCAGACGCACCCCTGCCAGCTCAAATTCCAACCCTACGCAGCGGTCTTTGCGGCTTCTTGGTAACTCTTTAAACTCCATAATACTCATCTCTCACAGCGTATATATGCTGTGAAGTGTAGCCGAATACACCATTAAAAGGATATTAGTAATTCAGACTTTGGCCGGTGGGTGCTTGGCATAATCCACAACAATACGATAGCGTGGATCGTTCTCATCTTCTTCCAGCAAATGTCCGGCCTTGCGCAGCAGAAGGCGACAATCCGGGCTAAGGTGCAGCAGGTGCAGCTGTTTGCCATTACGAATATAACGTTCTGCCAGTGCATCAATTGCTTCCAGTGCCGAGTGATCCCATACACGGGAATAGCGAAAATCGATGGTCACATCCTTTGGGTCGTTTCGGGGGTCAAAAATTTCCTTAAAGCGCATGATAGAAGCGAAAAACAATTGCCCATGCAGCACATATTCCTTGTGTTTTTTATCCTCACTACGCACCTCCACACGTACGGAACGTGCGGACTCCCAAGCAAAGACCAGCGCCGATACAATGACTCCCACCACCACGGCAATGGCCAGATCGGTGGCAACGGTTACAGCGGATACCAGAATAATCACAAAAGCATCCGAACGTGGAATCTTATGCATAATGCGCAGGCTTGACCATTCAAAGGTAGCAATCACGACCATGAACATCACGCCAACCAGCGCGGCCACGGGAATCATCTCAATCCAGTCGGAGGCAAATAGGATAAAACTGAGCAGGAACAAGGCTGCTGCCGTACCTGCCAGCCGCCCTCTTCCGCCGGATTTAATATTGATCATCGACTGACCGATCATTGCACACCCTCCCATGCCCCCGAAGAACCCGGTAACGACGTTGGCTGCTCCCTGCGCCATGCATTCACGGCTGTTACGTCCGCGCGTCTCGGTCATCTCATCGATCAGCGTCAGCGTCAGCAAGGATTCAATCAGGCCGATGGCCGACAGAATCAATGCGTAAGGTAAGATAATTTGCAATGTCTCCAGATTCAGCTCAACCATCGGGATGTGGAAACTCGGCAATGTCCCGGCAATGTCGGCCAGGTCTCCTACGGTGCGTGTGTTGATATCCAGCCCGATTACCAGCGCTGTGCAGACCAGAATACCGGCCAGTGGCGCAGGAATAGCTTTGGTAATGCGAGGCGTGAAGATAATGACCAGCATGGTCGCCGCTACCATCAATAACATGGGGGCCAGTGTCTCAGTGGGCATCCAGTGCGCCACACCATGACTGTCTACCGTCTGAAACTGCCCCAGCTGAGCCAGAAAAATAACAATGGCCAGACCGTTGACAAACCCCAGCATTACCGGATGCGGCACCATGCGGATGAATTTGCCTAAGCGAAATACCCCTGCCAGAAACTGCAATATGCCCATTAGCACGACCGTGGCAAACAGATATTCGACGCCGTGCTGTGCGACAAGCGAGACCATTACCACAGCCAGTGCACCCGTGGCACCGGAGATCATACCGGGCCGACCACCAAACACCGACGTAATCAGGCCTACCATGAATGCGGCATATAAACCGACCAGCGGTTCCACACCGGCAATAAACGCGAAGGCCACTGCCTCCGGCACCAGCGCCAGCGCCACCGTCAGGCCGGAGAGTATTTCAGTTTTGGCATTGGTGGTGAAATCGGCACGTTTCATAGTCAGCTCGTATCTGAAAAGCGCGCAACCTAACGCAGACTGCCCGGATTGCAAGGAAAATAGCGATAAACATGCCCGAAGGACGACAGGGCTTTCCTGCCCGTGACCTTTCCCAGTTACACATTGAAAAGTGCCTGCCAAACCCTTATATTAGTTAGGTGACTGTTTTTAAAAGCATTGCAGCATTATTCATGTGCCTTACCCTGCTGATGAGCGGTGCGGCGAATGCTGCTATGCCATGCTGCATGATGGATATGGATGCTTCAGCTACAGAACAACAGACAGCACCACCCTGCCACGATACTGCCGCTGCTGAAGACACATCCTCCCCGACGGAGTGCGAAAGCTGTGATTGCCAGCATTGCGTGAAGATGACCGCCTTACCCTTGTATGAGGCGATCAAAACCATAGATGCCCGCTCTCACTATGCTATGCCAGCACATATGATATCCCCCTCTTCACCAGACGATATTCTGCACCCTCCTAAACCTGTCTCCTGAATTATTTGCCAGCGTCGTATGGCGCCACCGCACCAAATGAACGTGAGGAGACATTATGAGACTCTTAATTTATGCCGTATGCATGTGTACGCTGGGCTTTTCGCTGCCTGCGCAGGCACGCCCGGTATCCTACCCGGGAGGCTGGACCCTGATGCAGATGAACGATATGGACGCGCACAGCCTCCATATCCATTACTCCCCCACCGCCCGCCATTCCGTTGGCTATAAAGCCGAATACTGGCGTGGCAAGGACTGGCAGTTCCATGGGGTGCAGCTTAACTACCTGCTGAAGCGCTGGAACGCCCTTGCATCACAGGCAAATGTGTATATCAAAAGCGGGGCCGGAGTCGCTTACAGCGATTTCGGTGCATTTGACAGCACAACCGAGCCAGCTGCCTTCACCGGTATCGCTATGGACTGGGAAGATCGCCGCTATTTCACTTCCTATGAGAACCGTGTGTATGAAGCCGGCGATATCGCCGGGTTCTTCACCCAGAAAGCGCGCGTGGGTATTGCCCCTTACATTGGGGATTACGGCGATCTGCACACCTGGCTGATGCTACAGGTCGATCACCGCCCCGGCAGCGATGAAGAGCTTACCTTCACCCCACTGGTGAGGTTGTTCAAGGGTGAGTATCTGGCCGAGGCCGGTATCAGTCATGACGGTGACATTCTGGCCAATCTGATTATTCGATTTTAGGAGAAACAACATGAAAAGATTAATTTTAACATTTGTATTTACTAGCTTTATCAGCGCATCGCCTGCTTATAGCACAGAGCGTTGTAGCGAAACCATTCAGGTGGAAGTCAACGGGCTGGTCTGCGATTTCTGTGCCCGGGCGCTGGAAAAAGTGATTGGCAAACGCGACGATGTGAACAGTCTGAACGTAGACCTGGACAAGGGCGTGGTGACGATTGACATGAAACCCGGTCACACCATGGATGACGCGACGCTGGAAGAACTGATTACCGATTCCGGCTACAATATCCGCAGCATAGAGAAAGCGTGCTGACATGAGCGCGGAAGTCACACCGTATGGCAGGAGGCACACCCTCCTGCCCACGCTCAGCCTGTTTACGTCGATCGGTACACTGGTCTGCTGCGCGCTGCCAGCTCTCTTTGTCACGCTGGGAGCGGGCGCAGCGCTGGCCGGACTGGTCAGCACCGCCCCGTGGCTGGTCGCACTTTCCAAGTACAAGGCATGGACGTTTGGCATCTCCGGCGCCATGATCCTGCTGGCAGGCCTCATGCGCTGGCGCTCCCGCAATGCCCCGTGCCCCGTTGACCCTAAGCAGGCCAGAGCCTGCATGCGGCTACGCCTGGTCAGCGGGTGGATGTACTGGCTCTCCGTGGCCGTCTGGCTCACCGGCTTCTTCTTCGCCTTTATCGCGGTGTATGTGTTTTATTAAGCTGTAGAGAGAAAATGGTGGAGCGTAG